>DASRAT010001047.1:0-2784 GCA_035638015.1 Gemmataceae bacterium
CCATGGGCGGCCAGTATCCGGACGTGGTGCAGTTTGTGCGTCAGGCGGGGCAGGCCAACAAGCTGACCTGCGCCGTGGTTACCGACGAGCTGCCGTTGGCAGTGCCGCCCCGATTGTTGGCCGCCTGTGGTTCCGACGCCGGCCAGTTCAAGGATGATCCGGATAAACTGCGGGAGGTCTTGGCGGCTCAGGAGGATCTTGGGATGCTTCACGTCGCAAATATGGGGCCTGGGCAGCGATAGGCAATAGACTGGGAGACAAGGAGACTGGGAGACAGGGAGAGAAACAGCGAAACAATCTCTCCTTGTCTCCAAGTCTCCTTGTCTCCAGGTCTCCGAATTCATTTGCTAGCAGGTAGACGACACCCCCGCAGGGAGGCTGCATGCTCAAACGCCTCGAACTGGTCGGCTTCAAGAGTTTTGCCGACAAAACCACTTTTGATTTCGGCGACGGCGTTACCGCCATCGTTGGTCCTAACGGCTCCGGCAAATCCAATATCGTCGATGCCGTGCGCTGGATTCTCGGCGAGCAAAGCGCCAAGAGCCTGCGCGGCGGCGAGATGGCGGACGTGATCTTCAATGGTTCCGCGTCGCGGCGCAGCCTTGGCGTCGCCGAAGTGACCATGACATTCGACAATCGCAAGCGCAGCCTGGCGACGGAGGCCGAAGAGGTGCAGATCAGCCGCCGGGTTTACCGCAGCGGCGAGGGCGAGTACCTCATCAATCAACAAATCTGCCGGCTCAAGGACATCAAGGAATTGTTCCTGGGCAGCGGCGCGGGCACCGACGCTTATTGCATCATTGAACAGGGCCGCGTCGATGTATTGCTGCAAGCGTCCAACTATGACCGCCGAGCCATTTTCGAGGAAGCTGCCGGCATCAGCCGGTTCAAAGCCAAGAAGATTGAAACGCTCCGCAAGCTCGAGCGCGTTGAGCAAAACCTGCAGCGTTTGAAGGACATCATCGACGAGGTCGAAAAGCAGCTGCGGAGCGTCAAATTACAGGCTTCCAAGGCCCAGCGCTATCAGGAATACAGCACGCGCCTGAAAGAACTCCGGGTGGCGCTGGGGCTTCAGGAATATCAACAGCTTTCAGATAATCTGCAGGCTGCCACGGTAGTGGTGGAACAGCTGAAAACGGCGTTGGCGGAGCACGCCGCCAAGGCATCCGGCTGGGAAGCCGAGATGCAGCGTCTCGAAACCCTTTTAACCAAAGCTGACGACACGCTGCATGAGCAAGAGGCACAGCTGTCCCATGCGCGGGAGCAGATCAAAGCCGGCGAGACGACATTGAACCACGAGTGGTCGTTGTCCGAATCGCAAGACACGGAATTGATGCGGACGCGGTGTCGCACGGTGGAATTGGCGGCACGTGTCGGTCAGCTGGGAATGGCCGCCGACAAGGCCCGCACCGAATTGAAACAAGCGGAGGAGCAAGCTGGGCGACAACGAGAATTGGTTGCGGGTCTGGAGGAAACCGCCAAGGCAACCGGCCAGGCCATCGCGGACCTGCGCGGCCAACTCACCGCAGACAAAGAGGATCATCTCGAACAGATGCGTCTGGCAGCCAGGATGCAGAACGATGTCGTTGGCTACAAGGCGCAGGTGGATAACCTGACGCGCGAGCGCGACCGCTTGCATGTGAAAACCAAGCAGGCCGCCGAAAGCCTGGCGTCACTGGATGTGGAGCTTGAACAACTCACCGCGGCGGAAACGGCGCTGCAAGCCAAATTGCAAACGGCCCGCCAGGCGTTGACGGAACTGCGCCAAGAGCGTGACCGATTGCAAAAGCTGCGAGACGAAACCGGGGAGATCATCTCCCACTTGCGTCAGCAGCGCAGCGGTGTCATCAGCCGAACGGAAGTGCTGGAAGGGTTGGAACGCAGCCAGGAAGGCCTCGGCACCGGCGTCCGCGAGGTGCTGGAACAGCTGCGGCAACCACGGCCGGCGCCGTGGGGCAGCGTTGTTGGCATGGTCGCCGATTTTCTGACGGTGCGGCGTGAATATGCGCCTTTGATTGACCTGGCGCTGGGTGAATGGGCGCAGCGTTTTTTGGTGCGCGACGCCGAAGCGCTGGCCGAGGCATTGAGGCAACGGTCAACGCCCTTCACCGGCCGCGTCAGTTTCTTACCTCTCCATCCGTCTGCGATCGACGGCAGCGCTGCCGCGGAAGCGCGGCGGCCCAATCGGCTTATCGAGGTGTCTTTGCACGGCCGGGTGCGAATGCCGCATTCGCCGGAAGGAACGCCGGCTCATCCCGGAGTGGTAGCCGCGGCCGAGACGCTTGTGACTTGCGACAATCCCGAACTGGCCGACCTGCCCTTTCAACTTTTGGGTCGCACCCTGGTTGTCCGCGATCTGACGGCTGCCTGGGCCATTGCTGCTCATACAAGCGGTTATCGATTTATCACGCTCCAGGGCGAATTGCTGGAGCCGGACGGCACCCTGACGGTGGGCGCTCACCATGCCGAGACGGGCATTCTGTCACGCAAAAGCGAATTGCGTGAGTTGCGCGATCAACTCGCCAGTCTCGACCGCCGCGTGGCCGATGCCGAGGGGGACCTGGCCGATTTGCGTGAACGCCTGGCCGCACTGGAAGGCCGTGACGCTGCCCAGCAAGAGGAGATCGAGGTGCTGGCCGAGCAAGGCGCCGACCTGAAGGCCCGCATCCAACGGCACACCGATAAGCGCCACGGCTTGCACGAGGAAGTGTCCTTGAGCCGTGACGAGATTGAGCGCGTGGCGAGGGAAATTCACACACTGGAAACATCGTGGCATCAGGCCCA
>DASRAT010001048.1:0-3977 GCA_035638015.1 Gemmataceae bacterium
TCTTTGCGGGCACGCAGCGGTTGGAAGCAACCGTGCCCGTGGCGACTGCCGGTAAGTTTAACGTCAAGCTGGAGTATCAACCTGTTGGCACCGACCCTGAACCGTTGGTGGGGGGCAAGGTGACCGGGTCGACAGATTTGACCGGTTACACCATTGAGTTTCTCGATCCCACCGCTCATCCGCCACGGCGCAGCGGCCGCCTGACGCTTGCAGGCAATGGCACCTTCATGACCAACCTCTGGGCTGTCAAAGGCCGGGTCAACACCTACGAGATTGAATTGCTTGACGCGAGCGGACGCAAATGTCCGACGCAACCTGATCGCTTCACCTACAGTTTCGGCGCGTCCACCAGCGATCCGCCTCTGATTCACTCGCTCGGCATCGCCACCATCAACAATGAGATGGAGCTTTTTATCCCCAAGGGAACGGCGCTGCCGGCCAAAAAGCGTGTAGTCCATCGCACCGGCATGGTGCATCGCAAAGGGCCTAACGGCGATCCCATAAAGATTCCCCTGATCGAAGGCGAAAACGTTCGCCGGGCTGACCGTAATCGGCACATCGGCACGCTGCTCATCAAACCCGAGCGGTTCAAGCGCGATCTGCCGGCACTCGCTGAAATTGAAGTGACATTAGAAATCGATTCCTCCCGCATGTTGCGGGCGCGGGCGTACATTCCTGTGTTGGACGAAGAGTTCTCCGAGATCATCCGCTTTCAGCAAACTACGCCCCCGCTGGAGCAATTGCGTAAGGACGTGGAAGAAGAACTCGAACGGCTCGGCAACATGCGTGGCAAGGCGAATTCGTTGCAAGACGACAAGGCCCTGGCGATTCTCGAACGCATTGAAAATGAACGCATCGCAGAAGACCTGGAAGGTTCGCTGGACGCCGCCCGCAGCGATCCAGACGCCGCCGACAAATGCCACAATCGCCTGCTCGATTTGCGCATGGCCGTGGACGAAATGGAATACTCGCTTGAGTTGCCGGCTTTGGTCAATCGCGTGCAGCACGAACTGGCCGAGTTGCGGCAATTGGTAGATGAGATGGGCACCACGCAAGACAAGCAGCGATGTCGATTGCTGGATCAAGAAACCCGCCATGCCATCGACGAAGCCGAAGTCGATCCCTTGTGGCGGAAGTATAAGGAAGTGATACGTCAGGTGGACATCCTGCTCTGGCAGAAACCGACGTTTTTGGTCGAGGCACACAACATCCTGGAAACGATGCAAGACAGCATGCGTGACAAGAAATTGGCGGGCCACTTGTTTGAGCGGGCCAAGCGAGCGCTGGACGGCCGCGACAACCCCGGGCTCCGAGCAGCACTGCAGCAGTTGGTGGGATTATTGCCGCCTGAGAAACGCGGGCGGCTAACAGGGTATGGCGGGACGACGATTAACTAAGAGCCTATCCGAAAAGGGGTCTGGCAGCGTTGCCCCAGCGGCCCGTAGGGTGCTTCGCACAACGGTGCCTGACCCCTTTTCGGATAGGCTCCAGGTCAATCCTTCGGCAAGGCCCTCACCGCCTCGCCAAATTCATCTGCCGTCTGAAACCGATCTGCCGGATTGCGCTCGACTGATTTCATCAAGAACGCCACAATCCGCTTGTCCAAATCGGGGCGAAACTCGCGCGGGTCGCGGCCAGGCGAGTTGAGATGGCTGAGCAGCGTTTGCATTGATTCGCCCTTTTCCCAGGGCAACTGGTAAGTGTAAACCTCGAAGGCAGTCACGCCCATCGCAAACAAATCGACACGGTGATCCGTAGTCGTTCGCTTGATCAATTCAGGAGCGAGGTAATCGGGCGTGCCGGTGCGGTTACCGGGTTTGCAGTAATCCGGCGTATTGGGGATCGCCAGGCCGAAGTCGATCACCTTGACCAGGCCCTCCTTGGTGACCATGACGTTGCGCGGGCAGATGTCGCGGTGGAGATAACCCATTTTGTGAATGTAGCCGATGGCGTCGGCAAGCTGACCGAGGATCTCGCGGCGATTCTCTTCCAGTGCGGGGCTGCGAGTTTCCACCATGAAATTGAGGCCCATGCCGTCGATGAGCTCCATGACCAGGTATTGCTCGCCCTTGGTGGTGTTGCCGTGCTCGAAGGTTTGAACGATGTTCTTGTGGCGCAGGCCCATGCAGATGACGCCCTCACGCGGCTTTTTGAGGCCGGGAAAGCGGGCATCAAACTTGGCGGTTTTTGCCTTGTCGAGGACCTTGAGGCAAACGGTGCGGCCGGTGTCGCGGTCGCTGGCGCGCCAGGCCTTGGACATGCTGCCCTGGCCGGTGCGGCCCAAGAGATCGAAACGCTTGTCGACGTTGATCGTCTTAAGCTTGCCTCCGGATTTGCCGCCGGCGAACAGATTTTTCAGGGAATCGAGAATGCTCACGACTGAAATCCTAACCACAGAGGCACAGAGTCACAGAGAAAAGGAGATTTTCTTTCTCTGTGTCTCAGTGCCTCTGTGGTTAACAAAACAATTAGTGCTCGCAATAGTCAATGATCCGGGCCAGCTCCGTGCGCAAATCCTGCCGCGGCACAATGCGATCCACAAAACCATGTTTAAGCAAGAATTCGCTGGTTTGAAATCCATCGGGTAATTCAAGCCTGACTGTGTTCCAAATCGTTCGTTTGCCGGCGAAGCCGACCAAGGCGCCTGGCTCGGCCAAGGTGATGTCGCCTTGCAAGGCGAAACTTGCTGCCACGCCCCCCATGGTTGGGTTGGTCAAGACCGACACATAAAGCCCGCCTGTTTGATCATACCGCGCCAGGGCCGCCGATACCTTGGCCATTTGCATGAGGGACAGAATTCCTTCTTGCATCCGGGCGCCGCCGCCGGAACCGCTGACAAGGATCAGCGGCAGGGTTAACCGCGTTGCTTCTTCAGCGGCCCGCGTCAATTTCTCGCCGACGACGCTGCCCATGCTGCCGGCCATGAAGGCGAAATCGGTCACGCCGAAGACCACGGGGCGGCCGCGGATGAAACCCTTGCCGACCACGGCGGCGTCGGGCATGCCGGTCTTGGCTTGCTCGGCTTTGAGGCGTTCACTGTAAAGCACGCGGTCGTTGAATTCGAGCGGATCCTGCGGCCAGATGTTCGTGAACCATTCCTCGAAACTCTCTTCGTCGAGCAATTGGCGAATGCGTTCGCGAGCAGGGACGTAGAAATGGTGATGGCACTCGGGGCAAACATTGAACCGACTTTCAGCTTCCTTGCGGAAGATGGTGGCCTTGCATTGCGGACAGCGAATCCACAGCCCTTCTGGCACACCTCGCTTGCCTGCCATGATGTTGATTCCCTCAGCGCATCCCTGTATCGGTTGCTTTGTATCTGACCTAAGTTGCGGCGGTGGGTCAAGTTCAATTCGCGGATGCTAAGCCGCAAGCGGCATCAAGCGTCGTCGATTTCCGCCAGCGCGGGGAACGGTGTACCTTCCACATATTCCAAAAACGCTCCGCCGCCGGTTGATACGTGTTTCATTTTGGCGTCCAAACCGAAATGCTCGACCGCTTCCGCCGTTTCGCCGCCGCCGACTACGGTGACGGCCTTGGCGTTCGCCATCGCTTCGGCGATGGCGCGTGTTCCCTTGCTGTAGGGTTCATCTTCGAATTTGCCCAAGGGACCGTTCCAGACGACTGTGCCCGCCTTGGCGATTTCCTGTGTGTACATGGCGATCGTCTTTGGCCCGATGTCAACGGCAATGGCGCCGTCGGGAATGTCGCCTTCGACGATGCGGGCGGTTTGCGGGGCGTCGATCTTGTCCACCACCAGATGGTCGACCGGCAACACAATCTTGGTTTGTCCGAACTGCAATAGTTCACGGGCCACGTCGAGCTTGTCGGCTTCCGCTTTGGAGCCGCCGATGCCACGGCCACTGGCTTTCATGAAGGTGTAGGTCATCGCGCCGCCGATGAGGGTTTTGTCGACGCGGCCAAGCAAGCATTTGATGAAGCCGATTTTGTCGGACACCTTGGCGCCGCCGAGAATG
>DASRAT010001049.1:0-3461 GCA_035638015.1 Gemmataceae bacterium
AACCTGCAATCAGCCGCCCACGCCATGGCGCAGCACGTGCAGCACCAGGGCGGCGGCGAACCGGCGGGCGCTGCGCAGCCAAGCGGAGGCGGCGGCAAAGGCAAGGATGATGTGATTGATGCCGAGTTTGAAGTGAAGAATTAAAGTCAATAACGAAAAACGAAAGCTCGAAAGAGGGGCAAGAAATGCTCCTCTTTCGAGCTCTCGTTTTTTTGCGCTTACGTGACAACAATGCTGGGGTGAAGTCCGTCCAAGATTCCTCTGGGGTCCTCCTGATGCCAAATTCCTGGACGGGAATTGTGTTGCAGCCGCACGCTTGCCTGGTATCATCCGGCAAGACCGCGTGGAGGTGACCTCATGTATCGCTTGTATTTCTGGCTGCTGGCAATTCTCTTTTTGGCAAGTTTCATTTTATTGCCCACCAGCTTTGCCCAAAACAAAGCCAAAGACCAAAACCAGGGCCCTCCCAAGGGCGTCAAAGTTCCGCCTGCCCCCGCGTTATCTCCCGCCGACGAGATGAAAACTTTCAAGCTCATGCCCGGCTATCGTGTCGAGCTGGTCGCCGCTGAGCCGTTGGTGCTTGATCCGGTCGCCATGACGTTTGATGCCGATGGCCGCATGTGGGTTTGCGAAATGACGGGTTTCATGCCGAATATCGACGGCAAAGGCGAAAAGGAGCCGATTGGCAATATCGCGGTTTTGGAGGACACGGATGGCGACGGCGTCATGGACAAACGCACGGTTTTCCTGGACAAATTGGTGTTGCCGCGCGGTTTGTGTTGGACGTCAGACGGCATCATTGTCGCGGCGGCGGGCAAGATCTGGTATTGCCGCGATTCCAAGGGCGGGCTCAAGTGCGATGAGAAAAAACTGATCGGGGACTATAACGCCGGCAATCCGGAGCATGCACTCAACGGTTTCATGCCGGCCCTGGACAACTGGATTTACACGGCCAAGGAAAGCATTCGCCTGCGCAGATTGAACGGCCAGTGGGTGAAGGAGGCAATCGTCGGCCGCGGCCAGTGGGGCATCACGCAGGATGATTACGGCTATCTTTATTACAACGTCAACGCCCAGCTCATTCGCGGCGATTTGATTCCGTGTTACTCCGCCAATGCCAACACTGCCAATGCTCTGGTTAACGTGCAGCTTTACAAGGAGCAGCAAGTCTGGCCGATACGGCCCAACACTGGTATCAATCGCGGTTATATCGCGTCGTTTCTACGGCCAGACGGAACGATGATTGAAGCCAATGCCAATTGCGGGCCTGTCATTTACCGTGGCGACAATCTGCCCATGGAATTGAAAGGCGATTGTTTCATCAGCGAGCCCGCCGGTAATCTTGTTCGCCGGCAGGTGTTCACCACGACGAACGGCGTCAAGTCTTCCAAGAACGCTTACGACAAGGCCGAGTTCATGGCTTCGACGGATGAGCGTTTTCGGCCGGTCAACATGTACAACGGGCCGGACGGTACGCTTTACATTGTGGACATGTACCGCGGCATTATTCAGCATGGGCAGTACATGACGCCGTATTTACGCAAAGAAATACTGGACCGTGGTTTGGACAAACACATCAATTTGGGCCGCATTTTCCGCATTGTGCATGAGACGACGAAGCCGCGTAAGAATGTCGCATTGAGCAAGCTCAAGAGCGCCGAGTTGGTGCCGTATCTGGCGAATGCCAATGGTTGGCATCGCGACATGGCTCAGCAATTGCTCGTCGAGCAGGGTGATCTGTCCGTGGTGCCGGCGCTGGCGAAACTGGCGAGCGAGGGCAAGGAGCCGCTCGGTCGGCTGCACGCCTTGTGGACGCTCGACGGCCTCAACAAATTAGATGTCGATTTGCTGCTGTCGATGCTTGCGGACAAGGACGCCGGTGTGCGCGGCAGTGCGGCTCACCTATGCCGCGGTTTTGTGGTTCGTCAGCCAGATGCGGCGTACATTCAGGAGCTGGCGCCGTTGGCCAAGGACGCCGACAAGAATGTGCGCATGCAGGTCGCGTTGACGCTGGGTTTGGTCAACACGACGCTTGCCGACCAGACACTTGAGCCGATTCTCAAGGAAGCTGCGGGCGATGCGAAATTGCTTGAAGCGTTGCTGGCCGGGTTTGCGGGACGCGAGGCGGAGTTTTTGTCGGCTCGCATTACGCTGCCGACCTGGGCCAAGGCCGAACCATGGCGGCAAAAGCTGTTGTCGGCCTCTGCCAATTTGCTGTGGCGACAACGGCAACCGCTGGCGCTGTTGCGGTTTTTCCATTTGCTCGGCGGGCAGAACGAACAGCAAGCCTGGCAACAGTTAGCTTTGCTGGAAGGACTGACGGCGCCGCCACCGGCGACCAAGGGCATGGGGGGCGCCAAGGGTGCGCCCAATCCGCCCAAAGTCGTGACGTTGCCGGCAGCGCCCGAAGCACTGCAGAAACTGCGCAAATCTCCCAACGCCAAAATGGCTGCCGCTGCCGAAACCGTCGCCAAGCAACTCAACTGGCCCGGCAAGGATGGCAAAGCGTTACCCGTGCCACCGCCGCTTTCGGCCAAGGATCAGGCGCTTTATGACAATGGCCGCAAGGAATACATGAACCTGTGCGCCACCTGCCACCATCCCGCGGGTTACGGCGACGCAGGCAAGGGCCCCGCGCTCATCGACTCGGAGTGGCTCGATTTCTCCGAGGAGCGGCTGGTCACGCTGGTGCTGTTCGGCTTGCGCGGACCGATTACCGTGGCCGGCCAGCCGTTCAACCGTGACAGCGCCCTGGAAATGCCCGGCACCTACAAGGTGCTCGACGACCAGCAGATTGCCAGCGTTTTGACGTTTGTAAGGCGGGAATGGAGCGTCAAGGGGCAGCCTGTGCAACCGGCGACGGTTACGGGCATCCGGGCTGCCAGCGGGGGGCGGACGGATCAGT
The DNA here is from genome assembly GCA_035638015.1 of Gemmataceae bacterium. GTDB lineage: Bacteria > Planctomycetota > Planctomycetia > Gemmatales > Gemmataceae > DASRAT01. The sequence continues at coordinate 2,906 of DASRAT010001049.1, forward strand.
GGACGGAGAAGGAGCTGTTGCAGATCAAGTAGACGGTGACCACCGCAAAATGGTAATATCACCGCCTTCAAAAGGCCACGGAGCATCACCATGAAGGCCGCTCTTCGCACACTGATCTTGCTATGTTGTCCAGCGCTGTTGGCATCCGCCGCATCGCTGCCTCTGCCCGACAATCAACGCACTCCAGCGCAAATACCTCCCGCCGAAATCAAAAAGCTCATCGAAGATTTGGGAAACCCCAGTTTCAAGATTCGCGAAAACGCCAACAAACGCCTGGCGGACATGGGCAAGCCGGCTTTCAACGCTTTGAAGGAGGCGGAGAAAAGCACCGACGCTGAAATTCGCGAGCGGGCAAAGTTGCTGGTTAACGGCATCCTTGTTTCAGATCGCGTTCCAACTATTGTCAAAGGCCTGGAATTCGAGATTGTCATAGAGGACGGCGGCCAACCTCACCGCATGGTAACGAACACGCTGACCAAAATCGGCGTGAGGATAACCAATATCAGCAAATCATCCGATCTTTGGATCCACGATGACGTTCGGCCAAAATTGTTTG
>DASRAT010001050.1:0-11602 GCA_035638015.1 Gemmataceae bacterium
TGGCGCCTCGAAGCGTTAAGCCAGGCGATTGCATTTTGTTGGACGTTTGGCAACTCCGCACGTGCTTTTCACCTCGTCATCGTTTACCATTTTTCGAGTTGACCGTGTTCCGACTGTTGCCATCTCAAGGAACTCACCATGAGGCGCACACCGTTTCTTTTTCTTTGCACTACACTCGCCACCTTTGCCTGGGCGTGTTTGGCACCGTCGGGCGTTCCCGCCCAGGACAAAGGCAAAGACGAGCGCGAAACCAAGGACAAATCGGCATTCAAGGCCCTCAAATATCGCCTCATCGGGCCCTGGGCCGGCGGCCGTGTCAGCCGCTCCTGCGGCGTGCCCGGCGATCCGCTCACGTATTACGTGGGCGCCAGTGCCGGCGGCGTCTGGAAAACCAGCGATGGCGGCAACACCTGGAAGCCAATCTTTGACGATCAGCCTGATTCGTCCATTGGCGCCGTCGCCGTCGCGGCGTCCGATCCCAATGTCGTCTATGTCGGCGGCGGCGAAGCCAACATTCGCGGCAATGTCGCGGCGGGTCATGGCATTTACAAATCGCTGGACGGCGGCAAAACCTGGAAACATGTTTGGAAGCAGGAAGGGCAGATCGGGCAATTGATCGTGCATCCCAAGAATCCGGACATTGCTTTCGCGGCGGTCCTGGGCAAGGCGTTTGGCCCCAATCCCGAGCGCGGCGTTTACCGCACCAAGGACGGCGGCAAAACCTGGCAGCAGCTCCTCAAAAAAGACCCGGACACTGGCGCCATTGATGTTTGCTTCGATCCCAGCAATCCCAATATTATTTATGCCGCTCTGTGGCAGGCACGCCGAAAACCCTGGGAATTGACCAGCGGCGGCCCCGGGAGCGGTTTGTATGTGTCCACGGACGGCGGCGACACCTGGAAGCAACTGAACGAAGACGGTCTTCCCGAAGGGATATGGGGGCGCGTCGGCATCGCTGTCGCGCCCAGCGACTCGAACCGGATCTATGCCCTCATTGAGGCGGAAAAGGGCGGCCTCTATCGCAGCGACGACGGCGGCGAAAAATGGAGCGCGGTCAACGAAAGCCATTATCTGCGACAGCGGCCCTGGTATTTCTCGACCATCACCGTCGATCCGAAGAATGCCGATGTCATTTGGGCATCCAGCGTGAAGTTGCTCAAAAGCATCGATGGCGGCAAGAGTTTCAAGCAGGTCAAGGGGCCGCATCACGGCGATCATCATGATCTGTGGATCGATCCCAATGATCCTCGCCGCATGATCGATAGCAACGACGGCGGCGTTGACATCAGCGTCAACGGCGGCGCCACCTGGGTCACGCCGCTGTTGCCAATCGCGCAGTTTTATCACGTCGCTTGCGATAGCAAGGTGCCGTATCACGTCTCCGGCACCATGCAGGATTTGGGCACCGCGTCTGGGCCGAGCAACAGCCTCTCCTCCAGCGGCATTCAAATAGGAGATTGGTACGGCGTCGGCGGCGGCGAAACCGGCTTCACCGCGCCTGATCCCAAGGATCCCAATATTGTCTACGCCGGCGAATACGGCGGCTATTTGTCCATTTATGATCACCGTACGCGCCAGGCACGCAATATCAGCATCTATCCATTCGACGGCTCGGGCCACGGGGCCGAGGATTTGCGTGTTCGATTTCAGTGGACCGCTCCCGTGTTGGTTTCGCCGCACGATCACAAGACTGTTTATCACGCGGGCAATGTGCTGTTCAAAACGGGCGATCAAGGCAAAACGTGGAAAGCGATCAGCCCCGATTTGACGCGCAACGACAAATCGAAGCAAAAATGGTCGGGCGGGCCGATCACGGGAGATAATACGGGTGTGGAGGTCTATTGCACGATTTTCGCGATTGCGGAATCGCCCAAGGAAAAGGGCGTGCTCTGGGCGGGAAGCGACGACGGCCTGGTTCACGTCTCGCGCGACGGCGGCGACAAATGGGACAATGTCACCAAGAACATTCCCGGCCTTCCCGAGTGGGCGACTGTCAAGTGCATTGAGCCTTCACCGTTCGACGCAGCGGTTGCCTACCTTGTTGTTGACAATCATCGCCAGGACGATGCCAAGCCGTATCTCTTCAAGACGGCGGATTACGGCAAAAGTTGGAAAAAACTGTCCGGCACTCTGGAACAAGATGTGTACCTGCACGTCGTTCGCGAAGACCCCAAGGTGCGCGGCTTTCTTTATGCCGGCAGCGAACGGGGCGTCTTGTTTTCGCCCGATGACGGCGTCACGTGGAAGCCGCTCAAGCTCAATTTGCCGACTGCTAACGTCACTGATCTGGTTATCAGGGACAGCGATCTGGTGGTTGGCACCAGTGGCCGGTCGATCTGGATTTTGGACGACATTACGCCGCTCAGGGAGCTGCGCGACTGGTTGCCGAAGGCCGAAAAGGATTGGCCTGCGGTGATTTTCCTTGGCGACAAGACGCAGCCGGCAGTGCGCTGGCGCTTCCATGGCGCCGTTTACTCGACCGAGGACAAGAACCCCGGCGACAATCCGCCGCGCGGCGCCGTGATTCATTATTATCTCAAGGAGAAAGCCAAGGAAATCACGCTCGACATTCTGGACAGCAAGGGCGAGGTGATTCGCACTTTTTCCAGCAAGGAGGAGAAAGAGGAGGACGAGCTGGAACCGGATGCCAGAGAGCCGGAGAAGGTCGTGGTGTTGCCAGTGAAACCGGGCGTGCAGCGTGTCGTTTGGGATTTGCGGCACAAGGGCAATGATTTAATCGACGGGGTCAAGCTGGACGGCGGCAATCCCAAGGTTGGCCCCTTGGCTTTGCCGGGGCGGTACAAGCTGAAGCTGACCGTCGATGGCAAGGTGATGCCTGAAGGCAGCGTGGAAGTGCTACCCGATCCGCGCGTGAAGATGAGCCTGGAGGATTATGCCGAGCAGTTCAAGTTCCAAGTCGCGCTGCGGGAGGACATTGGCAAGCTCACAAGCACCGTGGAAAAACTGCGTTCGTTGAAGAAGCAGCTTGTGGCCCGCGGCGACTTGCTGAAAGACGTGGCCAAGGCCAAGGAGCTTAATGAGGAGAGCAAGAAGTTGATCGATAAACTCGATGCTCTCGAGGAAAAGCTGCACAACCCAAAAGCGGAGGTGGTTTACGATATTCTGGCACAAAAGGGCGGGGCCAAGCTTTATTCGCAACTGGCGATGCTTTACGACTGGGCCGGCGACAGCGATGGGCCGATCACGCAAGGGATGAAAGAGGTTTACGCGGAGCATCAAAAGGAGCTGGAAAAACTCAACGGCGAATGGCGCAAGGTGGTGGCGGATGACGTGGCCCGCACCAATAGGCTGGCGGCGTCGCTGGAGTTGCCGACGGTTTATGTGCCGCCGGACCCGGAGATGCAAAAGAAATGATAATCTTGGCGAGCCGGGATTTAACCGCTTTCTCCGGTCGCTTACGCTCCCGGCTCGCCAAGATCATTTGATGTTATGACTGGGGTTGTTGGACACAACGCGGGACTGCTGTCCTTGCACTTGCTCCTCGATGTGAATCTGAAAGCTGTTCACCTTGAGCAGTGGCAAGGTGCTGGCGTACGAAGACGTGGCGAGAAATGTGGCGCCCGTCGTCGGCGGCCCCAGGGGAGTCTTGACGCCTCCCGCAGGCACAATGTACACGGTGTAAGCCGCCTGTTTGTTGAGTTCGCCCTTGGTCAAGGTCCAGTTGAATTGTAAGGTAAATTGCTGCGCCGGCAGCTTCGGATTGGCCGGATTCTTCACCTTCTGCGCGGCGACAATATTCACCTGGAAATACGGCGCCGGTCCAGGCGGCGCTGGCGAACCGCCCGCCACACTACCAGCAATGATGTTGGAGACGGAATCGCCCGTCTTGGCTCCGGGAGGCAGTTCCACGACCCACATGGTGAACTTGGCGTTTGCGCTCGCCTCGGCGGTGAAATCCTTGGTGATCGTATCCTGGCTCTGCAATTGCTTGCCCAGAACCTCGTAAACGTTGACTGCGCCTTTTTTCACCTTGTCACCGTCCAGCAGCACGTAAATGCGATACATCTTGTTGGGATCGAACTTGCCGGCCGCGACCTTGTAATCCACGGAGAATGACAGCTTTTTCTTGGCATCGTGCTGGATCTTGGCGTTGGACAGTTTGATGTCAAGTTTCTCCGGCGTGGGCGCGGTGCTGGGCGGCGTGCCGGTGATCGGAACGCGCACGCTGCAAATCTCCTTCTCCTTGACATTGCCGGGCACCTTTTCCATTAGCACCAGATAGCAAACCGCTGGATTGCCCTTGGCCGGCAGGGTTACGGGAAGGGCTGGATGGGAATACTTCGATTGCACGCCGAGCAACGACCCGCCCATTGGCTCGTCGACAGGGATCAATTTCTTACCGCCTTCGCCGTCGTCGAATTGCATGTACAGCGTGTAATCGGCACGGTCAATGGGCTTGCTGTTTTCCAGGGCCTTGTAATTGACGCTGTATTTCACCTTGGATTGGTTGGGAACCCATTCGGCGGCGGCGTCACGCAACTCGGCTTTGAGGATGTCGGACGTTTTGGGGGAGTCGACGGGGTTGCCGGAGCTGTTATTGACGTGAAAGTTGCCGAGGTATTTTGTCTCGGTGGTGATGGAAGTTTTGAAGCCGACTATTAAAGTGTAATTCTTCAGAGGCTCCCCCGGCTCGGCCGGCATCGGTATTTGTATTGCCATCTTAAGATCCTCAATTTTTTCCACCTTTTTGACAGGCCCAGTCGCACCGTCACGAGGCAGTCGAAAACTGAGTGTATTGCGTGCTGAGATGGTGCCCTTCTCGGTTTTTTGCTTGACCTTGACGTTCACGTCCACATCCAAGTAGTCCTTTTCGCCGTCGGAAATAATCTTGACGAATTTGGCGTTGCCGCTGGCTTCGCAGTCGGAATTTCGCGTGCTCGGCCGTCCCAACATGACGTCGTTTGATTGCAGGTATTTGACAATCAGATCTTTGTTCACGTCCCATGAGCCGCCTTCTAGCTGGCTGTCGCTTGGGCCAAACCACGCATCTCCCTTGGACCCGGCTTTCAAAAAGCTGTCGACCACAAAATCCAGATATTTGGCTGACACGTTGGGATCAGCGCCGCCGGGACCGGACCATTTGAATGGTGCAGTTGTAAGATCGCCGATGACCACTGTCCCCTTTGGCGTGGGTGGCATATTCTTTTTGGCTGCGCCCAGCTGGATGACGTCCAACCTATCGATCCTGAACTCAACCTCGGTCTCTTCACCCATGCTGTTAACTTTGCGCGTTTCGAGGACGCCTTGAATGGTCACCTTTTCGTTTTCATTGGCATCGTCAAACGCCTGCTGCTTGTCTTTTGGGAGACTCGCCAAGTTTTGTATTTCCGATTTGATTTCAATAACCACCTTCACCTGGCGCTTATCGCCGGGCTTGAACGGCACAAAAAGCTTGATGGCCACGGGGTCGGTTTTGCCAGCGGGGGCCTTGGGCCCATCAACGGTCTTCTTGGCAATCGGCTCCGGCGTAGACTTGTGAAAGAAAATGAAATAGCCGCCAACGGCGACGCCCACCAGCAGCAACAGGGCCGCCACGCCGCCGCCGACCAGCAGTAGCAGCATGTTGTTGCCGCTCTTTTTCTTGGCCGGCTTTTTGCGCGGGAGATCGTCCTCGTCCTCGTGGTCTTCACGCATGTGGCGCTTGGCCGGCGCGGGGCCTTTGGCCACGCCGTTGCCCACGGGCGTTTTCTTCTTCGGCGCTGGCGACACGGCTTCGTCGATGTCCGGCGAGGATTTCGGCTTGGCCGCCATTGCCGCGGCTGGCTTCTTGACCAGCTGAATCTCGCCGCAGGCAGGGCATTTGATTTTCTTGCCCAGCAGTGCGTCGCCGACTTTCAGGAATTTACCGCAGGTGCATTCGATGCGGAGCATGGTTGGACTCTTGTTGAAAACTCAGGTGACTCACTTGACGTCCTTGACGGGAAAATTGCCAAGGTAAGTAATTTCCGTGAACGTATAGTATTCGGTGACCGTCGTCAGTGTGGTGACAATGGGCGGCTGGCCGGCGGGCACTTTCAACGAAACCGCCTGGCCCACGGACATGGTCATTTTTTCCGCCCGCTTGAGGGGGCCGGTCGAACCGTCATCCGGCAGGCGGAGTTTGTTTTCGGTGGCCATGACGAAAGTCCCATCCGACACGGACATCTTGGCTTTGATTTCCACGTCGAGATAGCGTTTGCCGCCGTCGGTGACGATCTGAAAAAGCTTGCCTGAGCCATCCACCTGGGGCGCCTTGTCAGGACCGCCGCCGGGATCTTTCATGGCAGCCTGCTGATTGATTTTCTCAAGCAGGGCTTTGTTGATCGGCCAGGCGCCGCCCTCGACTTGTTTTTGGTCGGTGCCGAACAATTTGTCGCTGGTGATTTCCGGCTGCTCCAGGAACTTGTTGGACACCAGAGTGCTCAGGTAGCTTGCCAAATCGTTGGAAAGCGTACCGCCGGGAATGGACCAATCGAAGGAGGTGCCGTTGCGGACGCCGATGATGACCGCGCTCTTGGGGACGACCGGGTTGTCGCCAAAGTGTTTTTGGGCGCCAGTTTCCTTGATGTCGCCACCGAGGATCATCAGCGAGACCTTGGTTTCTTCGCCTAGTTCATTCACTTCGAGCGTTTGCACCTTGGCGTGCAAGGTGATTTTTTCGCGGACGTTGGCTGAGGTTAACAGCGTTTTTGTTTCTTCGGGCAGCTTGGCAAGATCGGGGGTGTTCAAATCGACTTTGACTTCGGCGCTGAATTTGACCTCGCGGACATCGCCCTTTTTGTGGGGGACGAAGAGTTTGATGGCGACGGCGTCGCCTTTGGGTGTTTTGGTTTCCTTGGTGGTGGGCGGGTCCAGTTTGGGGGCCTGGCCGAGGTATTTGATTTCCTGCGTCGTGGTCTCGATGTGGTTTACTTTGAACGATGTCTTGCCGGTTTCCAGCGGCAACTGAAAAGTCGCAGTGGCCTCCCCTATCGTTGTCTTTTTGAGCGGTCCCGATGAGCCGTCCGCGGGAATTATCACCAGGACCTTGCCGGCCACGGTGCCGTTGACAACGTCCTGCCCCGCGATGCCTTTGTCCTCCATAATTGCATCCATGCCGAATTCCAATTGCAAGACATCCTTGCCGTTGACTGTGCCAGATTTGGCGAGCTTGCCTTTGGCGTCCTTGACAACGATCTTGGTTTTGTCGCCGCCTTTGGTTTCATCGGAGTCCTTTATCGCTTTGAAGAGTGCATCCTTGTCGACGGGCCAGGTTTCGCCGATCGCTTTTTTTTCGGCGAGCCCAAAGACACGTTCAGCCACGTCCGTCGGCAAATCTAGGTAACGGTTTGACACAACCTCGACGAGGGCGTTGTCAAGGAACTCCAGCGGAGAGAGGCCGCCTTCCTGTTGGGACCATTTGAATTTCAATCCGTCGCGCGTGCCAATCACCTTGGCCCCCTTGGCTCCGGCGGGCAAGGGACCCTTGGCGTCCGGATCTGAGACGTCAATGTCCTGCAATTCGAAAAGGACCTTGGTTTCCTGTCCCTTGTCGTCGATCTCCAGGGTGGTGACTATGCCATGGATGGTTGCCGTGCTCAGTTTGTTGCCTTGTTTAAGCATGGCCGCCTTTACTTCAGGCGGCACCTTGGACTCATCGTCAAGCTTGATTTGCGTCTTTTTGGCTTGAGTCAAATGGATTTCGCGCTGATCGCCGACTTTGTAGGGCGCGGTCAGCTTGACTGAGATACCATCCCCCTTGGGTGGCGGCTTCTGTTCCTTGGTGCCGCCGCCGATTTCGACGCCCTTGTCCTTGGGCTTTTGCGTCTTGTCGGCGCCCGACGCCTTGCCCAGATACTTGACGGAGGTGGTGACGGTTTCCGTTGTGCTGCTAATCAAGACCGCGTCATCCTTGGGACGGCCGTATCCTCGCAGGGGCATCTTGAGCGTGCCATTTGTCGACAGCCTGAACGCTTTTTTCACCGGCCCCGTGGTCCCGTCGCGCGGCAAACTGACGATGAAATTCATGTCTCGTTTTTCCAGCCCCCGGGTGCCACTGACTAGTGCCCAATCGAGATGAATCTCCACGTCCAGGTGTTTGTCGCCGGCCTCGGATGTGTAGAGGAATTTTGCAAAGCCGTCCTTGATGCGCAACTCACCAGTGCCGACCACGACGACTTCCTTGGCATTTCCTGCTTTGGGGTTGCGCTTTTTCTTCAAGGTGTCATCGATGGCGGCCTTATTGACCGGCCAGGTGTCGCCCGCGGACTTTTTTTCCACGGCGCCAAACATCTCGTCGGCGGCGATTTCATTCAAATCCATGTATTCGTCGGCGAGGCATGGCCGCAACCATTTTTGAAAGGCCACAAACCCGCCTTCGGCATCGGTCCAGACAAAGCCTGAACCGTCGCGAGTGCCAAAAACGACAGCTTTTTCCGGAAAAATGCCAGCGCCGCCCAAATCCTTGCCGTCCTTGTAGAGATCAATTTTGATCTGCGTCAATGCCAATTCAACCTTGGTTTCCTCGCCTTTGTCATTCACCGCAAGCGTGGTTACGGTGCCTTTCAAGGCAGTTTTGTCCTCGGAGTTATCAGCGATGCCTTGAACGTTATCAAGGAATTCGGGAGGCAGTTTTTCGGCATCTTGCCACTTTGACTCCACCTTGCGTGAGCCCACAACCTTGAACTCCCGCCGATCACCAACCTTGTGCGGCACAAAAAACTTAATCGCCACCGCCTCTGCATTTGTGCCGCTTTTTGGTCCTGGGCCGGTGTTTTTGTTGGGGGGCGTGACTGCAACCTTTTTGTCGTCACCTGATAACAGGAACCAGGCTCCCACTGCCACCACTGCCAGCAACACGACGAATGCGCCACCGCCGACAAGCAGCAACAGCATCTTGTTGCCGCCTTTTTTGGCGGACTTTTTCCGGGGCGGCAGTTCTTCATCGTCCTCGTGATCTTCACGGAATCGACGCTTTTGCGGTAGGGGGCTTTTGGGCGCCGCGGCAACCGGTGATTTCTTTTTCACCACCGGCGCCATGTGCTCTTCCGCTTGCGGCGCTGCTTTTGAGCTGGCCGCCGTTGCCGTGGAAGGGGCATTCTTGACCAATTGAATCGCGGCGCAGCCTGGGCACTTGATCTTTTTGCCGATCAACGTCTCGTTGACTTTGAGAATCTTGCCGCAACTGCATTCGATGCGCAGCATGGCGGACCTACTTTGGCTGAGTGGTAAGAATGACCGCTAACCTGCGACGGCGGCGAGTCCCGCGGCAGGCAGTTCAGGGCAGTTCTACTATTGTAACGCCACTTTTGTGGAAATGTGAGCGAAATCCGTATTCGGAGAGTTACCTGGAGGAAGAATGTTTGCCGAGCTTTTTGGCTACTTTGGTGCATCCACGACGGGCGTGTTGCCGAGGTAGGTTGTCAATACTGTGGCGGAAAGGGTCATCTTCTGTTTCATCATGACCATGACGCCCACGTTGACTTCGCCGTTGGCGTGGAATTCCAGGTTTTCGATGCGTTTGACCGGGCCCGTCGCGGCGTCGCGGGGAAGGCGCATGTTGACTGTGTCGCGTGCGGTCACGGCCATGGCGCCTTCCTTGAACGCAATGTTGATGGCAATGTCCACGTCGAGGTAGTCCTTGCCGTCCTCCGTGGTGATGCTGGAGAGTTTGCCGTCGCCGTTGGTTTCGAACTCGATTTCCTTGTCTTTTTCGGGACTTGGAAAGCCGCCTTTCATGTGCTGGAAGTGTTTGCGGAGCAGGTCGGCATTGATCTTCCAGACGCCGCCGACGGGTTGTTTTTCGGGCGTGCCGAGAATTGGATCGGTCTGGGTGTCTGGGATGTCCATCGAGCCGCCCAGCACGAAGTCGAGGATTTTGCCGGTGACCGGCAGCGGGCCGCCTTTGGGATTGGACCATTTGATGCGGTTGCCGTCGAGCGTGCCGATGAGGACCTGGCCGATGGGATTGGGCGGATTGTCCGGCGACACCTGGAAATCGCCTTCTTTCTGGGTTTCGAAATGGCGGATGGTCAACTCGATTTTGGTTTCGCCGCCCTGATCGTTGACTTCCAGGGTGCGGATGATGCCGTGCAGGGTGGTGGTGGTGCGGGTCGGGCCCTTGGTGGCTGCACCCTGAAGGTCGGGCGGAAGCTTTTCGGGGTCTTCAATCTTCATGTCTTCCTTCGACTCGGTCACAATCTTGACCTCACGCCGGTCGCCTTTTTTGAAGGGCACGAACATCTTGATGGCGATGGTTTCGGGCGGTTTTTCTTGCTTGGGAGGGGGCTTGATTTCAGGTTCTTTGTTGGTGGGAGGCGAAGCATTGGTGGAAGTGTCTTTGTTGGCGGAGATTGCAACGGTGGTGTTTGAGTCGCCGCCGAGGAAGAACCACGCGGCCCATGCGACGACTCCTACAAACAGGAGTGCCGCGACGCCGCCGCCAGCAAGGATCGCATACAGGAGCAAAGGTGATTTCTTTGGCTTGCCTGGCGCGGCGGCAACCGGCTTGGCAATTGCGATTTGGACGAGGGTTGCTGGCGCGCTGGCTTGAATGGCTGGCGGGGGTGCGGGCACGGGCGGGGTGCTGGTCGGCGGCACGTTTAACATGGTTTGGCAAGCGGGACAACGCACTTGCTTGCCGGCGAACACGGGGCCGACGCCCAGGGATTTGCCGCATTTGCAGGTCAAACGGATTACATTTGGCGCAGGAGCCGGCGCTGGCTTGGGTGGCGCAGGCGGTGCGGGGGCAGCGTCGCCGGACACCTGCAATACGGTCAGGCATGCGGGACAGCGCACCTGTTTGCCGGCGAATTCATCGCCGATGCCCAGGGTTTTTCCACATTTGCAGGTGACGCGCAGCATGGCCCATTCTCCGGCGTGACACGTTTTTCAACCATTGTAAACTCCTGAATTCCAGGATGAGAGCGAAATCCGCTGGAAAGCCGATAAACGGCATAAATGGGTCTGAATGAAGATAATTGCGTAGAATGAAATGAGTTGTAATCCCAAGCGCGCGTTCTCACCCCGGATCGTACTTCCGATGCCCATCCCACAAGTCGCCATTGTAGGCCGTCCCAACGTCGGCAAATCGTCGCTTTTCAACTGGCTTGCGGGGCGGCGCATTGCCATTGTCGATCCGACCGCCGGTGTCACCCGCGACCGCGTCATGGCGCCGGTGCAGCTTGGCGAGCGCTGGTTTGAACTGGTGGACACGGGCGGAATTGGCATTGTGGACGTGGACGATCTCACGGCCGATGTCGAAAAGCAGATTGCCCATGCACTGGACGAAGCTGCCGTTGTGATTTTTCTGGTGGACGCCCGCGATGGTTTGGCGCCACTCGATGAGATGGTCTCCGAGCGGCTACGCAGCATCGACAAGCCGATCATTTGCGTCGCCAATAAATGCGATTCGCCGGAGTTGGAGCCGCATGCTTCTGATTTCGCTCGTCTGGGTTATGGCAATGTCCTGCCCGTCAGCGCCATGCAGCACCGTGGCAAAGACGAACTGCTGAGACTAATCGCCCGCGCGCTGCCCAAATCAGACGATGAAAAGCCGCGTGATGTGGCCATGAAGCTGGCGATTGTCGGCCGGCGGAACACGGGCAAAAGCACATTCATCAAC
>DASRAT010001051.1:0-6801 GCA_035638015.1 Gemmataceae bacterium
TCCCGATGGAGACCGTGCCCATGGACAACGTGCAGGTCGGCACAGCGCCTCTGGAAGCGCAGCCAGTGGAACGGGCTAGCAATTCGTCGGGAGTCGTCCTGGTCGGACCACTGGCCGGCGAATCGCGCTAAGCTTGATCCTCCGCGGTGGGACCGCAATGGGATTGTGATAAGCAAAGGCCAACGTGACGAGGCGACCCGTTATTACATCGCCAAGTCACTGCGGCAACGTGTCACGGACGACGGGCAGCCGCCTTGATGCAAGCGGCTGCCTGTGTTCGTTTTCCTCTTGATCGGTGGTAGCCCATGAAGGACGTGCAACGCGTCGCGATCGTGGATCCTTCGGATTCAACGCGCGAACCTCTTCGTAACTTGTTGCTGGGCATCGAGTCTGTATGGCTCGAGGCGGAATGCTCGCGCTATGAGTTTTTCATCGACGTGGCCCGCCAATCGACGCCGGACCTCGCTGTCATCGCACTCGATTCCGATCAGCAAAAGGCCATTCAGCTGATCGCTCAGATGACCGCGGAATTTCCGGCCATGCCCATTTTGGCGGTTAGCGCCCGTGGCGATGGCCAATCGATCTTGCAAGCTCTTCGCAGCGGGGCCAAGGAATTCCTGACGCAGCCCGTCGTCATGGAAGAGTTGTTTGGCGCCTTGCAGCGACTCAAGCAAGCCCGCGTCAGCGCGGAGGGCATGCCCTCCAGCAATGGCGCCATAAAGGTCGATTCGCTGGTGGTCGCGGTCGTCGGCTCCCGCGGCGGCGTGGGCTCGACGAGCATTGCCGTTAACCTCGGCTGCAATATCGCCCAGGACAAGAACAACAATGTCGCCCTGGTCGATCTCGATCTGGCGCTTGGCGATGCCGATGTGGCCCTGGACCTGATTCCCGATTACACGCTGGCCGACGTTGCCATCAACATTGATCGGCTCGACATGACGTTCCTGCGGCGCTCGCTGTCCAAGCACGCCACGGGACTGTCGCTGCTGCCGCATCCCGTTCAAATGGAAGACATTGCCCTCATTCACGAGGAGCACCTCCAGCGCGTCATCGGCTTGCTGCGGGCCAGCTATTCGCACCTGGTGTTGGACCTCAGCAAGCGCTTTACCCCGACCGATTGGACGGCGATGCGCATGGCCGACGTGATCTTGCTGATCGCCCAGTTGGAACTGACCAGCCTACGCAATGTCGTCCGCATGCTTCATACGCTTGGCACCGAGGATGCACTTATGGAAAAGGTGCGCATCGTTGTCAACCGGGTCGGCTCCGAGGATTGCGACATCACCATGAAAAAAGCCGAGGAGACGATCGGTCAGTCGGTTTATTGGCAGGTTCCCAACGACTACCGCTCGATGCTTGGCGCCCGCACCGCCGGCGTGCCGTTGTTGCAGCACGCGCCCAAGAGCAAGGTGCAAGCCAGCATTGCCGATCTGGCCAAGGCCCTGATTGGCAAACCCGCCTCCGAGGCGCCCAAGAAGGAAAAACGCGGTTTCTTTTCGTTCCGTTAGACAAAGTGTGAGAATTAAACACCACTGAGGTTTGCACCATGTCGCGGTTACAACGAGGTCTTCCAGGGATGACCAGCGGCGGTCACAGCCGCCTGGGAAGTGTGTCCCAAGGCGGCGGCGGCGACCGCCAATCCAACAAGAGCTTCGAGGAGCTGAAACGCCTCATCCACGGCAAGCTCGTCGACAAACTCGACCTGTCGCGCGTCAGCGACCTGGCCGGCGACACCTTGCGCCGCGAAATCCGCCTGGTTGTCGAGCGCCTGTGCGACACCGAAAATCCCTTGCTCAACCGCATGGAGCGGGAGCGCCTGATCGACGAGGTGCTGGACGAAACCTTTGGCTTCGGTCCGCTGGAAATGCTCCTGAAGGACCCGACGATCAGTGACATTCTGGTCAACGGTCCGCACAAGATTTACGTCGAACGCCGCGGCAAGTTGGAGAAAACCGAGGTCAAGTTTCGCGACAACGACCACTTGCTGCAGATCATCGACCGCATCGTTTCGAAGGTTGGGCGCCGTGTAGATGAAACGTCGCCCATGGTGGACGCACGTTTGCCGGACGGCAGCCGCGTCAACGCCATCATTCCACCGTTGGCCCTGGACGGTCCAACCATGTCGATTCGTCGCTTCGGCGCTAATCCGCTGAAGCTGGAGGATCTGCTCAATTTCAAGGCTTTCACGCCGGAGATGGCAATGTTGATGGAGGCGGCCATCAAGGCCCGGCTCAACATCATTATCTCGGGCGGCACTGGTTGCGGTAAAACGACGCTCCTCAACACCCTGTCAAGCTTCATCCCTCAAGATGAGCGCATTGTGACCATTGAGGACGCCGCCGAGCTTCAGCTCCAGCAGGACCACATCGTCCGCCTGGAAACGAGGCCGCCGAACATCGAGGGCAAGGGCGCCGTCAACACCCGCGATCTGGTCCGCAACGCCCTGCGTATGCGGCCCGAGCGCATCATCATTGGCGAATGCCGTGGCGGCGAATCGCTGGACATGCTGCAAGCCATGAACACCGGCCACGCCGGCTCCATGACCACGCTACATGCCAATACGCCGCGCGATGCCCAGGCCCGCCTGGAAACCATGATCATGATGGCTGGCATGGAGCTGCCCATCAAGGCGATGCGGCAGCAGATCAGCTCCGCCGTGGACTTGATCGTGCAGGCCAACCGCCTTCAAGGCGGTCCCCGCAAGATCACCTCGATCACGGAAGTAATGAACATGGAACAAGACGTGATCATCATGCAGGACGTCTTCAAGTTCAAGCAACTGGGTATTGATTCCAACGGACGGGCTTTTGGACAGTTCGAGGCGACTGGTGTGCGGCCGACGTTTGTAACGCGTTTGGAGGCGGCCGGCATCAAGCTGCCGTCGAATTTGTTCGCTGAACGAGTGTTGTTACGTGATTGACCATTGACGAGCTGCCGGGAAAAGCGCCCCGCTTGTCAGAGAATTTGATACACAAGGGACACCACTGACATGACTCCCCTGATTATCACCGCGTTGGCCTTCGTGGCCGTGACCGCCGTCATTGGGGCTTTGATGCTCGTCTTCGCGGGCGGGCCAAGCGCCAAGACCACGGAGCGCCTGGAAACGCTGACCGGCAAACGTAAAAAAGAAGACGAATCCGCCAACATTCTGCGGAAAACGGCATTCGAGCAGGACAAGAAATCTCTGCTCAAGATGCTGACGCCGAATTTCCCGAGCTTGCAAAAGATCTTCGTGCAAGCCGACTGTCACATCGCGCCCAGCACCCTGGCAGGCGTGGGTTTGCTGCTCGCCCTGTTGGGCATGACGGCAACCTGGCTGGCGGGGGCCAAATGGTACTTCTTGCCGCTGATCGGTTTGCTCATGTTCACGATTCCGTTGGCCTGGCTTTTCAACAAGCGGCGGGCGCGGCTCAAGAAGTTTGGCGCCCAGCTTTCCGACGCGCTGGAACTGGTGGCCCGGGCCTTGCGAGCGGGACATTCTCTGGCGGCAGGAATGCACGTCGTCGCCGAGGAAATGCCGTCGCCCATCGCCGATGAGTTTGGCCGGGTCTACGAGGAGCAAAATCTTGGCATTCCCATCGAGGACGCCCTCAAATCGCTATGCGACCGCGTGCCGAACCTAGACCTTCGCTTCTTCGTTACCAGCGTGCTGGTGCAGCGCACCACAGGCGGCGACTTGTCGGAAATTCTCGACAAGATCGGCTACGTCATCCGCGAACGATTCCGCATTCTTGGCCAAATCCAGGCCCTGACAGCGGAAGGCCGTTTGTCCGGCGTGATCTTGATCATTTTGCCTTTCGCCCTGTTCCTGTTGATGCTGTATCTGAAGCCGGATTACATCGAAAAACTTTGGACCCACGAGATTGGCATCAAGATGAGCGTGGCCGCCTTGGTGGCGCAACTTTTGGGAGCATTGGTGATCAAGAAGATTGTGAACATCAAAGTGTAAAAAAGTCCGGTGTCTGGTGTCCTGCGTCAAAAGAAGGCTGCGATTCGTGGCGCTTTACACAAGACACGCGACATTTGACACCGGACACCGGACGCCAGACTCCGGACACCATACATCGAACGGGCATCCCCAAGGGAGAAGACCATGACCCTGCTTGCTTTCGTCGGCTTCAACGAACTAATCCCTTTGTTCGTATTTGCCGGAATTGTTTTCGCTATCTGGTCTGTTTTGTCGATGATTTCCAACAGGAACAGCCGCGCTCTGGATCGGCTGGCACGGCTATCGCGGCCGGCTAGCATGTCGGAGCTGGATGATCCGCGCAATCTGGCGAAGAAGGAGAAATTTCAGGGCCTGTTGGACACGGCCAAGGCCATGTCCGCGCCGTTGATGCCGCAGAACCAGAACGATCAAAACGCCCTGAAGACCAAGTTGGCTAATGCCGGCTTCCGCAGCGATGCGGCCCCGATGGTTTATTCGGGGGTGCGCTTTGCCTCCTTGCTAATGTTCTTTCTGGTGTCGTTTATCGTGTTCGTGCCCGGCAGGCCGCTTAACAAATACCAGACGTACCAGTGGCCGTTGATTTTTACCGGCATCGGTTTCTATTTGCCCAGCATCATTTTGTGGTGGCTGCGCAGGAAACGGCAGGAGGCGATTTTCCTGTCCCTGCCCGACGCGCTCGACTTGTTGGTGGTTTGCGTGGAAAGCGGTCTGGGTTTGGACGCGGCGATGCGGAAGGTATGCGAGGAAATGTCCGAGCACGCCAAGGTGATCGCCGAGGAGTTTTCGCTGGCCAACTTCCAGTTGCAAATGGGCCGGCCGCGCCGCGAAGTACTGCATGACCTGGGCATACGGACGGGCGTGGACGACGTGAAATCATTGGCGGCCATCTTGATCCAGGCGGATCGGTTTGGCTCGAGCATCGCCCAGGCTTTGCGCGTGCAATCGGATTCAATGCGGACGCGCCGCAAACAGATAGCGGAAGAGAAAGCGGCCAAGACGGCCGTGCAATTGCTGTTTCCGCTGATTTTGTTCATTTTCCCTGGCATCTTCGTGGTGCTGGTGGGACCGGCAGCAATTGCCATTGCGGAGACAATGTTTAAGTAGTGGCGAGTGGCGAGTGATGAGTGGCGAGTGGCAGGTGGTGGTCCTCACCACTCACCACTCATCACTCACCACTGCCCCTCCTGACCCTTGTTTGGAGATCATTGATGAACGGATTCATCAAACGGACCATGTCCATCGTTTGCCTTGGTGGCGCCGCTGCCGTCAGCGGATGCTGCAAGGACGACTGTAGACTCTGCGATTACTACGACAATTGCCGGATCGAGCGCTACGGCTCGCTAGCCCGCGATTCGGTCATGCATACTGTCGGCGCTCAGGTCAACAACGGGCACGTGCTCGATCAAACGGTATTCACCTACCATTTTGAGGCCGGCACCGACAAGCTCACCAAGGGCGGCCTGGAGCACCTGGCGTACCTGGCCCGCCGTCGGCCGCAACCGGACCCTATCATTTACCTGCAAACCGCATCGACGCAGGACGTGGCTTACGATCCGGCAGCGCCCATCGACCAGTTCAGCAAAGAGCGAGCCGAGTTGGACGGCAAGCGCATTCAAGCGGTGCAGCGCTTTTTGAACGCGGACACCGCGGGAAGGGCGGCGTCATTCACGGTCGTGCTGCACGACGCGCCGACACCAGGCTTGCCTGCGACCTCGATTGGGATCGCCAACCAACGTCTCAACAACAACTTCCAAGGCTCGTTGGGCGGGGGTATGGTTGGTGGCGCGGCGGGCGCCGGCGGCGCCGCAGGCGGCTCAAGCGGTGGCAGCGGCACGCCTCGATAATGCGAGCTATGCTTGTATTGTGCGGGCGGGGAGCCCACTCTCTCCGCCCGCACCTTACGTTGTCCAATTGCTGCAACTTGGCGGATGCACCCATGATACGCACGCCTTTCTTTCGGCCGCGGTGGCCGCGCGGGCACGAAGCGCTGGTCGCTTTGCTCGTGCTGCTGTGCCTGGTTTGTGCTCAACCCTCGGCCTTCTCGGCTTCCACAAATGATTCTTGTGTCGCCGGCGCGGCGCCAACCGGCGTCGTCCTTGCCGATTTTGTCGGTGAAGTGATGGGCAATCGCACGCGCATGATCCAAATTGCTTGCATCCTTGTGGCGATTGGCGTATTCATTCTGACCCGAAGCATCAAGTAAACACTTCGCTGCCTGGCTGGCAGCATGATATTTTTGCCATGGATCGGCACCCCCTGGGTAGCAACCATGGCTGAAGTGGCAATCACCTCCGTACCACAAGCAAATAAGTGGCCTTGGCGCCCCACGGCGCTGGTCGCCGGCAGCCAATCCAGGTTGTTGACAGCCATCGGCTTCCACTTGCCATACATTTTGGCGGCGGCCGTGGTGAATGTCGGCGTCGTCATGCTCGCCGCCCTGGTAGGAATGCTTGGCGTTTTGGTTTCATTCTTGCTTTTTGCGTGCGCCAGGAAATCAATCGTTTACTCGTCTTCCAACGCGGTTTTTGCAGGTTTTGGTTGGGCCGTTGTGCTGGTTTTTGCAACCTTGCCTGGCCCCCGCTACGAAAGCGCTTTCTCCAAAGAATTACGCGACCAGCCCAAGCAAACCTCCGTTTACCCTCAACCCTGATGGACAACCGCCATGGCCGCGACCCAAATTGCTGAAAAAGCGACGACGCATCAAGGCAGTCAATCCATGTGGTGGACTGCACTTGGCTTCCATTTGCCCTACATGTTGATGGCGGGATTTGTAAATGCGCCCGTGGTGTGGCCTGCCATTTTTTTGGCAGCGACCGGCGTGGTAGTGTCTGTGTTGTTGTTTGCGGTAATCC
>DASRAT010001052.1:0-6678 GCA_035638015.1 Gemmataceae bacterium
TGATTAAGGAAAATACTTAATCTGCGTTCCTGACACAAGATTCCTTACAGGCCCAACCGCGATTTGGAAGCGGACCTTGGGACGTTGTCCACGTTTGGCTAAAGCTTGTCCACATTTTGAGGTGCCAAATTGGCACCTCAAACAATCGCGTTCAATAATCCACATTTCCCCCGCGCCCGCGGATTCAAGCAGTTTGCTCGCCATCGAATACGCTCGGCTCGGTTAGCAATTTCCGCAATGCCGGAATTTCCCTGGGTGGCCTTTCCAACAGTTCGCAAAATGCGTCCCACTCATCTGGTTGAAGCACAATATCTGTGTTGTCTTGGTATGGATCCGCGTGCTCGTTGATGGTGATCGTTACCTCCTGCCCCTCGGCAAGTGCCAAAGGTTGAAGTGGTCGCAGCATGCCGTTTTCGTAGATCGCTTGCAAGTAAATGCCCATCATTTCTTCCTCCACAAATTCAACGACCAAACTCAACTTTCACGCCAGTTCAAGCCCTTGTGTCTCGAAAAACCTAGATGGCACACCAAGTCAGTTAGACACGCTGGTTACGTATTCCACCGACGAAATCGGACGCTTGGTATCCCCAAGGCATTGAGTTCTGCTTCGGTTGCTGCCCTGAACTGTCCATACGGAGCCGCAGAACAAAACGGACAAAGATTATCAGGGTGACAGATACTCTGTTCCGGATCAAACGTGGGGTTTCGAACGTCTCGAATCAACTCTTCAACTTCGTCGCATCTGCCCATCACCACTCCACACGTGGGACAAGCAACGAGAACGAGCATACCTTGGCCCCCGCAATAGCAAGGGCAATTCGGCTCAATAAGAATGAATGCCTCGTTCCTCAGATCGCGCCACATAGCTTACCATTATCAATGTCGAGTGATCCAACTTGCATCAAAACTCCGCATTCCCCGGCGTCCTCGGAAACGGTATCACATCCCGAATGTTCCCCATCCCCGTCAAGAACAACAGCGTCCGCTCCAGGCCCAGGCCGAAGCCCGAATGCGGCACTGTGCCGTAGCGGCGTAAATCGAGATACCACCAATACGACTTGGGATCGAGTTTCTGCTCGCGCATGCGTTCTTCCAGAATATCCAGGCGTTCCTCGCGCTGGCTGCCGCCGATGATTTCGCCGACGCCGGGGACCAGCACGTCCATCGCGCGCACGGTTTTGCCGTCGTCGTTGACGCGCATGTAGAAGGGCTTGAGCGTGCGCGGGTAGTTGTAAAGGATGACAGGCGAGTTGAAGTGCTTCTCGGTCAGATAACGCTCGTGCTCGGCTTGCAAGTCCTGGCCCCAGGAGACGGGGTACTCGAACGTCTGTCCTGATTTTTGCAGGATGTCGACGGCCTCGGTGTAGGCCACGCGCAGGAATTGGCTTTTGAGAATTTGCTCCAGGCGCGGCAACACCGTGGCGTCGATGCGGTCCTTGAAGAATTGCATGTCCTCGCCGCATTTGCTCAGGGCGTCGGTGAGGATGCGTTTGATGAACGCCTCGGCGAGGGTCATGTTGTCGTCAAGGTCGTAGAAGGCCATCTCCGGCTCGACCATCCAGAACTCGGCGAGGTGCCGTGAGGTGTTGGAGTTCTCGGCGCGGAAGGTGGGGCCGAAGGTGTAGACCTTGCCCAAGCCGCAGGCGAAGGTCTCGATTTGCAGTTGGCCGCTGACGGTCAGGTAGGCCGCCTTGTGGAAGAAATCTTGCTCGAAATCGCATTTGCCGTCTTTGCGCGGCAACTTCTCCAGGTCCAGCGAGGTGACCTTGAACATCTCGCCGGCGCCTTCGCAATCGCTGCAGGTGATGATCGGCGTGTGGATGTAAAGAAAGCCCTGCTCCTGGAAGAAATCGTGGATCGACTTGCTGACGCAGTTGCGCAGGCGGGCGATGGCGCCGAAGGTGTTGGTCCGCGGCCGCAGATGGGCGATGGTCCGCAGAAACTCGAAGGAGTGGCCTTTTTTCTGGAGCGGATAAGTTTCGTGATCGGCCTGGCCGTGCACGGTGACGCTGGCGGCGTGCAGCTCCGTGACCTGGCCCTTGGCGGGAGATTTCTTGACTTCGCCGACGATGCTGACGCTGGCCCCGGTGCCGAGATGCTTGATCTCCGACTCGTAATTGGGCAATTTGCCGTCGGCGACGACTTGCAGATTGCCCTGGCAGGAGCCGTCGTTAAGCTCGATAAAGCTGAAGCCGCCCTTGGAATCACGCCGGGTGCGGACCCAGCCCTGGACGGTGACTTGTTGGCCAATGGCGGGCTCACGGCGGGCGTCGGCGACGGAGAGGGTTTGCATGATGGCGTCCTGATCTTCGAGGGTCGTCGGTTGCAGGTTGAAAGCGTCATTATATAGGGACTCACGCCAAGGCAGTCGCGTAGCGACTCCCGGCCTCTTCGGTCCGGTGCAGACTAGCCAATCTCTTGTTTTTGCTCAGATCGATCAGCAGAATACCAACCACCATGATGGTTATGAACCGACTACCGGCGCCGAACCGCACGCATTACCTCTACCTGGCTCTTGCGCTGCTGGTGCTCACCGCTTACGGCTCGCTGATCCCTTTGAAGTATCAGCCGCTCCCCGCGAGCGACGCCTTCGATCGGTTTCGCGGAATGCCTTACGAAGATATGAACCAGACTGACTTGCGGGCGGACTGGATCGTCAATGCCGTGCAGTATGCGACCTTGTGCTTCTGTTGGCTCGCGGCGCTGAGCGTGGATCGGCGTCCGTTTGTTCGGTGGTTGATGGCCGGTCTGGTCATTCCGGCCGGGTGGGCGGTCGCGATCAACCTGGAATTCCTGCAAATCTACTTTCCGCCGCGGACGGTCTCCTTCAACGACCTTCTCGTCGAGGGGCTGGGGGCGGTGGCGGGCGTTGCCGGATGGCTGCTCGTCGGCCAGCCCTTCACCAACTGGGCCCGCCGCTTTTGGAACGGCAAGGGCCTGGCTGAACTCGCAGCCCAGGCGCTGCCGGGGTACATGATTGTGCTCCTGGTTGTCCACCTCATGCCGTTTGACGTCGTCTTTCGCGTGGCTGAACTCCAGGAGAAAATCCGGTCAGGACATGTCCAGCTAGTCCCATTCCGCCGGGTGGAATCTGTGTGGCACCTGGTGACGAACGTGCTGGCGTTCCTGCCGCTAGGGATCCTGCTGTCCCTGGCGCCGGGCGGGGCCCGGCGGGGCTGGCCCTGGTTCCTTCGGATCGGCCTGGCTGTCACGCTTATGGTCGAGTTGCTGCAACTGGTGATGTTGACCCGCTACTGCGACCTCACCGATGTGGTGACCGGAACCGCGGCCGTGCTGCTGGGCTGGTGGCTAGTCCGCAAGGTGCGCGAAGCCGGCAGCGCCAACCGCCCAGGAAACTGGGTCGCCGAAACATGGAACACTCTCCGCGTCCGCACGAGCCACGCCGGCGCGCGGCCGTGGCTGGTTCTGGCAACGGCATGGGCCGTTTTCTTGATCGTTCTCAACTGGCAGCCCTATCACTTTTCGCTGAACCCACGCGATTTCCTGGAGTCGGACCCGAACCTGTCGGAAGAGAATACCGCCGTCCACGGCCTGCGGCGCATGTCCTGGGCGCCGTTGGTCGATTATTACTGGGGAAGCCGCTACCAGGCCTTGGACCAGTTCGTGATGCGCTCGCTGGCCATGGCCCCTTTGGGAATTTGCCTGGCACTGGCTTTCGGCAAGCGGGAAAAGCAGGGGGCACGACGCATGTTGCTCATCGCCGCCGCCCTCGGACTGGTGATCGAGACCGGCCAGTATTTCATCCCAGAACGACACCCAGGAACCACCGACATATTGATCGGCATCGCCGGCGCGTGGCTGGCCTTCCACCTGACCCGCCACGTGGCGAACGCACTCCAAACCGGTCCTGTGGCCTTAGGAGAGGGACGCTATAGTTACGGAGACAACTACTGGCAATCTTTCCCGACCTCCGTGCCTCGGTCTGGGCCAAGGCCCAGGGAAAGTTCTGCGGCAGACTTCTCACCCCTGGCGGATCCCCAGGAGGACCTGCTGGAAGCCCTGTTGAACTGGTTGGTCAAACTGCCCTCCTGGCTCGCGCTGACTATCATTTGCGTGACAGCGGTGACGGTCACCTTGGGTCTCGCGCTGCTTCTGGGCCGCTAGGTTGACAATTACTCACGAGCCACTCGTCCTACTCTTTTTCTGCCCATTTCGTTCGCAACGGCAAAACTCGCGTATAATGTCGGCATTCCATGCCAATCAGCCCGCCCGCACTGCCACACTATGGAGATCCCACCATGCTCCGCCGCCCTTTGTTTGTGTCCGCCGGTTTGTTGCTGTCGCTGGCCTGGCTCGCCGACCTGAGCCCTGCCCAACCCCCTGCCAAGGATCAGCACGGCGACAAGCTGCCGGCGGGGGCCATCGCTCGGCTGGGGACGCTTCGCTGGCGGCATGACGGGATCATTCATTTTGCGGCGTTTTTGCCGGACGGCAAATCGATAATCTCGGTGGGAGAAGACCAAAAAGCGCGCATCTGGGATTTTCCGTCGGGGATTGAAATGCGTCAGATCGACCTGGTGCCGAAGAAGGAAAAACAGACGACTGTTAGTCGTGCTCCTGACATGATTTCCGCGGCGCTAACTAAGGATGGCAAGTTCATAGCCATGCAGTTTTCAAATCGGGTGGCTCTGGCTAGCGACAAAACTCCCGTCCGCGTGCATGACATTGCGTCAGGCAAAGAGATTGCATCACTCGAAGTCGGTCGGGAAAGTTATGCGAGCCTGTACTTCTCGCCCGATGATCAACACCTCGTGGCAATCGGAGCCAAGGGCGACGTCGCAATCTGGAATCGCACGACCTGGCAAAAAGTCGCCGACCTTAAACCTTCCTCAACCACTTCCAGCAGTCTGGCACCCAAGCAAAACCCAAAAATTGCATTTTCGCCCGACGGCAAAAACGCCGTAATTGTGGGCCAGTCACGCAGCCTGACGGTGCTGGAGGTTTCATCCGGCAAAGAAGATTCCGCTTCAGGGGGCGGGCCGCTACAGGCCATTCAATATGGTCCTGACGGCAAGCATATTTACACCATTAGCGGCAGCGGCAAGGCAAAATGGGATGTCGCCACCGGCAAGCATCTCGGGGCAGTTGGGACTCAAAATTCCAAGACAATTGCCGGCATCACTCGACCGCAAGTAAGTCCCGACGGCAAGGTAGTTGCAGGAGTCAGTAGCGCAGGGAACTTTGGCGCCGGAAACTACGCGCTAGTTTTCGCGGACGCAAGCACCGGCCAGGTGATCGCCTCGCACAAAATCGGTTCGGCTGACATTACAGCAATTATCACGACTTTGACCTTTTCTCCTTCTGGAGCCATGGTGGCCGTGAGTGTGCCACAAACAGCAAAGGTCGAACTGCTGGAGAGTCCATCCGCTAAGTTATTACGCTCTCTCACTTTGAATGCGGAAGGCGCCAAGGGATCTACAACTGCGATGGCGACCACATTGTTTTCGCCTGACGGCAAAATACTGTTAACCAGGCTCGACGCCAAAAACATTGAGCTTTGGGACACGGCCACGGGTCGCCGCGTTGGCGCTTTGCAGATGCCCACTGGCAACACTATCAATCAATGGATGTTTTCGAGCGACCAACGATGTTTGATCACAAACATGTCCGATGGCACTGTCATCGCATATGAGATGGTCACGCTTCAATCGCGCCGATCCTACGGCATAAAGAAGTAGAAGGGTGATGCTTCGCTTGACCTGATCAGAGATGTGTTTGACACAACGGGCATCAAGGTGCCTCCCGTTAACATCGCGCTCTCCCCCGACGGCAAACTCCTCACCCAGGCCGGCACGGACCGCGTGGTACACATTTGGGATTTCGCCACCGCCAAGGAACTTGCCGCATTCAGCGGACATAGCGCCACAATCAACTGCATTGCGTTTTCTCCCGACGGCAAAACACTGGCCTCAGCCAGTTCCGACACCACCGCCCTCATCTGGGACTTGACCAAACTCCCGCGCCCAAAGGTCGGCGTCAAACCGCAACCTGGCGACCTGGAACGCTGGTGGGAAACCCTCGCCTCGAACGATGCCGCCAAGGCCTTTGATGCCATCTGCGATCTGTCCGCAGCGCCAAAGGAAACGGTCACCTTCATCAAGGAACGGATCAAGCCGGCGGCGGCGGTGGAAATGAAACATATCGAAGAGCTAGTCGGCCAGTTGAATGACACGCAGTACAAGGTTCGCGAAAAAGCGAACAGCGATTTGCTGCAAATCGGTGAGCGCATCGTCCCCGCTCTTGACAAGGCGCTGGCCGCCAACCCGCCGCTGGAGGCCAAACGGCGCCTGGAGGACTTGCGCGGCAAATTGACCGGCATGGTTTTGCAAGGCGACCGCCTGCGCCTGTTTCGAGCCATCGAGGTTTTGGAGCGAATCGGCAGCCCAGAAGCACGGCAAGTGCTGGAGTCACTGGCCGCCGGAGCGCCCGGGGCGCTTGGAACCGCCAGCGCGCATGCCGCCCTGAAGCGGTTCTAGCAACAAGTCCAAGAAAGTGCCAAAGGGCGAAGCGCCAGGTTAACGGCGTGCAACGAATGCGGGCTAAAAGCTGGTTGGATGTGGATTCTGTGACGTCTTTCGCTAACTCGCAAAGCTCAAGGGCGTGCCGAAGCGGCCGTGGCTTCGTCCCCTTTTCCTGACGATCGTCCTATTGAATACT
>DASRAT010001053.1:0-4153 GCA_035638015.1 Gemmataceae bacterium
AGGTTTTTATGAAAGCGTTCAGCCGGTGTGCGCCGAGGAACGGGCCTATCTGAGACAGCACGCTCCCAGCGACGCCGATTGGCGACGCAATGCCGGCATCGCCCAAGGCTGGGGCGAGCCGGGTTATTCACTTTATGAACGGGCAGTCTTGCGTCCCGCGTTGACGGTCAATGGCTTGACGGCAGGCTATCAAGGTCCAGGAGGCAAGGCGATCATTCCGGCACGTGCTTCGGCCAAGCTCAGTTTCCGCCTCGTTCCCAACCAGGATCCTAGGGAAATTGGGCAGCTGCTGCGGCGCTATGTCGCACACCTGGCGCCTGCCACGGTCCGTTACCAAATGCACACCCGGTCGGCAGCCCGGCCTGTCTTGATTCCACGGCGCCATCCCGCGTTGGCCGCCGCGGCTCATGCTTATCGCCAAGGCTTTGCCGCGGCCCCCGTGTTTCTTCGCAGTGGCGGCACGATTCCAGTTGTTGACATGATTCAACGAACCTTGAACACACCGCCCGTGCTGATGGGTTTCGCCCTGCCCGACGACAATTTGCACGGACCCAATGAAAAACTCCACTTGCCCGTTTTCCATCGCGGCGTCCAGACGAGCATCCATTTTCTGGCCGCGCTCGCCCCTGACAAGCGCTGCCTGAGCGTCAGGCGCTTGCGGCCCGACCGTGCGAAGGAATTCACATCATGATCATCGACTGTCATTGCCACGCTGGCCAGGGAGATCAGCTGACCGCGCCGTGGAACACCGATGCGCCTTTGACCGCCTACCTGCGCCGCGCTCGCGCCGCCGGCATCGACAAGACGGTCGTCTTTGCGGCTTTCCACAGCAATTACCGCCAAGCCAATGCTGAGCTTGCCAAGATCGTGGCCCGCCATCGCGGCCGGCTCATCGGCTTCGCATTCGTCCACGCCAAGAAAGACGCAGGCGACATTCACGACATGGTGTGTCACGCCGTCACGCGCTGGGGGTTTCGAGGCATCAAAATCCACGGTCACGACGCCATGCCGACGCGCGAGGTCTGCGAAGCCGCGCGCGCGTTCAAAATACCAGTGCTCGTGGACGTTTTCGGTCAGGCCCATGTTGTCGACATGTTCGCGCCACAATTTCCCGATGTCAATTTCATCATTCCCCATTTAGGAAGCTTTTCCGACGATTGGCGCACACACCTCAGGGTGGTCGAGCAATTGGTCCGCTATCCCAATGTTTATGCCGACACCTCGGGCGTTCGCGGTTTCGATTACCTGGTGGATGCGGTCAGGAAAGCAGGACCGCGCAAGCTGCTCTTCGGCAGCGACGGCCCCTGGCTGCATCCGGGTTTAGAATTGCAAAAAGTTCGATTGCTTGGGCTGTCGCCGTCGGGCGAGGCCCTTGTGCTGGGCGGCAATTTGTTGAGACTCTTGCGCAGCGCGGCGCAAGGCGTTTCGCCTCGGTTGTCGCATTGTGGTTCAGGAAAAAGCAAGTCGAGCATCCAAGTCGAACAACACTTGGCCATGCCCTACAGTCTTGTGGAGCCCGAAGCACCGCCAGATTACCCGCTGTGATTCGCCCGATCCTGGCAAAGTCATCGCTGCACTCCTCAATGACGAGATCCTGACGTTGCAAGTTAAACCCCTAACTTGCCCAATCTACCCTCGTTCATAAACTACTCCCCGCAAACAACGCTCATCTTAGGGAAGAGGTGATCACCAACCGAACACCCCCACGCGGAGCCCCCTCATGGGAAAGCAACTGAGTGCCTCGCATCTGCGTTGCTATGCCGAGGAGGGTCTGGTGTTCCCCTTGCGCGTGCTGTCATTCGACGAAACCCTTCGCTACCGTACCGCTTGTGACGACCTTGAGAAACTGCTGGGCGGGAAGCCACGCACCATCGAAGTGCGGCAAATGCATCTTCATTTTCCCTGGGCTTTTGAACTCGCCTCGCATCCAGGCGTGCTGGATGCGGTCGAGGATGTGATCGGTCCGGACGTGCTGCTCTGGTCCACGGAGCTTTTCGCCAAGCACCCGCATGATCCTTTTGTTTCGATTAACTGGCACCGTGATCGGCCGTACATGGGCTTCAGCGGCGGCCAGTCAACGACGGCCTGGATCTCCCTGGCGGACAGCATGCCGGCCAACGGCTGCATGCGCGCCGTGCCGATGTCGCGCGAACACGGCGATAAGATCGAGCCGGAAACGGATGCCGTCAACGTCGTCCTTCAAGCGGGAGAAATGTCGCTGCATACGCAGGACATTTTGCACGGCTCGGGCACGAACAACTCGGAGGAGAAACGCATCGGCTTCGCGGTGCGCTATGTGACCCCCGCGGCGCGGCCCGCTCACGGCAAACCGCCGGTGGTGCTGGTGCGCGGCCGGGATGCGTTTCGGCACTTCGGCGAAGGCCAAGCGCCGGCCGCTGACCCCACGCGGGCCGCACTGGCGGCATTCAAGGAATCCGCCATCCATCATCTGGATGTCATTCTTCGGAACTTGCGGCACGCGGAAGACAGCAAGCGGGAGCCGGTGGCATCGTAGCACAACGTTATTTATGCGCGAACAGGCTGACTCAATTCACCACACTCATCGGGAGCTGACATGGCTAATGCAGAAATCATTGCCAGAATCCGCCAGTTTCTGACCGAATCGTTTTTGTCAACCGAGCGAGCGGAGGAACTGGGCGTCCGCGATGACTTGTTCAAAGTGCTGGACTCCTTGCAAATGCTTCGATTGGTTTTGCAGCTCGAAACGCTGTTTGGCGTCAAGGTGGCGGACAGTGATTTGACGCCCGAAAACTTTGGCACGCTCGAACGCATTGGCTCCTTCGTTGAGCGCTCCATGCCGCCGGCCGAATGTCAGCTTGCCGAACGATCCTGACCATTATTATGCCACCATTTGCCGCTGACGCTGTCGTTGTCTGCGGAGCCGGCGCGGCGGGAATAGCGACGGCGCTGGCAGCGGCGCGAGCCGGCGCCACCGTCGTACTGGTGGAATCCAGGCCGTCAGTCGGCGGAACGGTGGCACATACGCTGCTGCACACTTTGGGCGGACTGTACGATTCCGCGGGCCAGTTGCTCAATCGCGGCCTGCCAGGCGAATTGATTGACAGACTTGAGCGATCAAGCAGGCAGGTTTGTAAACGGCGAATGGGACAGGTCTGGGTGTTGCAGGTTTGCCCAAGCGTTTATGTCCGTACCGTCCGCGATTGGCTGGCAGAAGAGACGCGAATCACGGTTTGCGTGAATGCACAGGTGCAGTCCGTGGCGTGTGCGGACCAACGCATTGCCGAGCTGCACATTCGCAACGGTGCGACAGTGGAGCGCATCCATCCGGGTGCGGTTGTGGATGCGACCGGCACGGCAGAGGTGGTTCGTCTAGTCAATTCGACACTCGTCGAGGATGACGCACCGCGAGCCCTGGGCGGATTCGTCGCCCGATTGCGCGGCCTGGCGCCTGACTCGCTCGTTTTTCCGCGCGGGGTCGGCATTGCCCGGCAGATGCGCGCGGCAGCCGCAAGCGGGGAATTGCCCAGTGAATGCTCCCAAGCCTGGCTTGACATCGGTGTGGCGGCGGATGAGGCGTATCTAAAGCTGGCCGTTCCTATTCCGGACGACTGGCGCGAGCGTCAGAGTGATCTCGCAGAATCGGCCCATCGGCACGCAGGTGCAGTGGTGGAGTTTTTGAGAAAGCTATGGGGCTTTGAGAACATCCGCCTGGAATGCTGTGGCGAACTGGGCATTCGCGACGGCGGCCGAGCGGTTGGCGAATATCGGTTGACAGTCGAGGATGTGCGGCAGGCAAGAAAATGCAGCTTGTCCGCCGGGCGCTGCGCCTGGCCGATCGAGTACTGGGATCCCGTGGCGGGACTGCGTATGGAGCACCTTCCGGAAGGTCAGCATTACGACATTCCGCTGGCGGCTCTCAAAGTGCGGGATGTGGCCAATCTCTGGGTCGCCGGCAAGTGTTTGTCAGCGGATCGGCTCGCTCAGGCGTCAGCCCGCGTCGTGGGCAGTTGTTGGGCCATGGGTGAAGCGGCGGGATATGCCGCGGCTAGAGGAGCAAGCTCGCATGGCACGTAATCTTTACGATGTGTTTGCCGGCGTGGCCCGCGGGCAACCGACGCATCCTGCCATTCTTGGGCCGGAGCCCGATGATTCCCTGTCGTATGCCGCGCTC
>DASRAT010001054.1:0-8311 GCA_035638015.1 Gemmataceae bacterium
GTGCCTGGAAAAACGGCCCGATCACCGCTACGCTTCGGCCGCCCAGCTCGCTGGCGATCTCGATGCATTTCTCGGGGGCGAACCGGTTTCGGCCCGCTCGAGCAGCCTGGCCTATTTCGTCAGCCGCATTTTTCGAGAGACCCATCATGCGCCCGTAATGGAAAATTGGGGCGGCTTGTTGATGCTGCACAGCTTCATGTTGCTGCTGCTTTGCGTGGTCACCAATGTTTTAAAGCTCGCCAATGTCCGCGATCATCTGACTTATCTTTTGCTTTGGAGCATTGGCCTGATTGTCTGGGGCATCATCTTTTGGAATTGGCGGCGGCGCGGCGGCGCGGTGACGTTTGTGGAACGACAAATGGCTCACGGCTGGGCTGCGGGCGTGGCGGCGTCGATCGGCATATTCATCGTAGAGGTGCTGCTCGGGCTAGAAGTGTTGAAACTAACTCCCGTATTGGCGGTGGTCGGGGGCATGGTGTTTCTGTTTATGGCGGGAACGGTGTCGGGCTGGTTTTATCTTCCGGCGGGGCTGTGCTTTTTGGGGGCGGTGCCGATGGCGTTGTGGCCGGAGGCGGCACCGACCATGTTTGGAGTCGTGACGGCGCTGGGGTTCTTTGTGCCGGGGCTAAAGTATTACCGCATGGCGCAAAAGAAGGCCTAAATGTTGAAGCACATCAGCTTTTAGAACACTTCAATTTCGTTGGACAGAATTGGCAAGGTTCCCAATTCCATGGCGGCGTGCTGCGCTAGCTGCTTGGCGTGATAGGTGGCTGCGCGTCCTTGCAGAACAAGCCCCGTCGCCCTGACGACGACGCGCAGATCGCGAACGCGATTGCCCACGCGACGTTCGATGAGGGTTTCGAGGAGTTCTTCCCGCGTGCAGACCGGCTCCCCGATCACGTGAAAAGCCATGTTGACATCCATTGCTGGCGTTTGTGAATCATCCTTGGCCCTTGCATTCTCGTTAGATTATGCGCGCATCCATTGCTCTGGGCGTGGCTTAACGGTAACAGCGGTAAAAGGGGCTGTCAACCAGAAAACGCAAACAATTTCCAAATGGGAAATGTTGGCAAAACAACAGCAATAATAATGACTTGGTATCGCCTTAAAGGCCACTCTGCGGCTAATACGCGCGGAAGCAGGTTCGAGCCGGGTCGGAGCAAATATCCAGCTGCACGGGGCTGCCATCGGGACCGTGGCAGTGAAACGTGCGCGTGCACATAAACTCCACAACACCTGCCTGGTAATCGGGGTCGCTCTCGAAATCCTCGCCGAACACCTGCAGTGATTTGCAGGTGAAATAGATGCAGCGGGGACGATAGGGCTTGGGTTCGTCAGCCATGGCTAGACTTCCCAGTAACGCTTGAGATTGCCGGCGATCATGACGGCGCGTTTGACGGCGATCTCAACCAACTTTACCTTGTAACCACTTCGGCTCAGCGGGCGAGCACCATCGGTGGCAGCGCGGCCTACGGCGGTGGCGGTTTCTTCGTTGATCGCCTGGCCGTTGAGGGCCTTGGCGGCGGCAGCACTGATGTGCGGCAGCGGAGCTACCTGGCTGAGCACCACCTTGGCATCGACTGTCTTGCCGCCGTTGGTTCTCCAGGCGACAGCGCACTGGACCAGCGGCCAATCGATGGCCAGTTTTTGACGCACTTCATAGCTGGCGTTGGCCATGCTGTTTACGGGAATCCTCACGTGTTCAAGGATTTCATTGGCGGCCAGGACGTGCTCGCGGTCGTTGGCGTTGGCGGGGGCGTGATAGAAATTGGCCATGTCGAGAGTGCGGCGGGCGTTATTGGGGCCGACGATGTAGGCCGTCGCACCCAAGGCGATCAGCGCGGGCGCCAAGGTTGACGGGCTGGCGATTACGCAGGGGTGACCTTGCGTGAAGACGGCGTGGTACTGGTTTTCCCCGTCAATGGCGAAGCAAGGGGCACCGGCGCTCTTGAGGCGGCAGTTGACGTGTTCGTCACGGAAATACCAGCAGCGGTTGCGCTGGCAAAGATTGCCGCCGAGCGTGGCCATGTTGCGAATTTGCGGGCCGGCAATTTCGTTGGCTGTCGCCGTAAGGGCCGGGAAGTTTTGGCGTAGGCCGGCATGGGCCGCGATGTCGGCGATGGAGGTGCCAGCGCCGATGCGGAAATAGCGGCCGCCGGCAGCATTGACGTCTTCGATGCCGCCAAAGCCCTTGATGCCGCCCAAGCTGACAACGCGGGCGGGTTGGGCGACGTAGGTTTTTTGCAGGGCGTGCAGGTCGGTCCCGCCGCCAAGTAGCTCGGTATTACCAAAACGCGGTTCCAGCAAGCCGACAGCTTGCTCTACGGAAGTGGGCCGATAATAGGTGAAGTTTTTCATTGGCGTTCATCTCCAGGAAAGCTAATCACGGCAAGGGCCCGTGGATCAAATCTCATTGAAAACTTGCCGCCAAATTACTTGGCGGCCAAGGCGGCCAGCACCCGTTCAGGGGTAAAAGGCGCGTGCGGCACGCGCCGGCCGATGGCGTTGAACACGGCATTGCCGATGGCGGCGATTGCCGACACCGTCGGCGGCTCACCAATGCCGATGACGCCGCGTTCGGGCATGTCAAGCATGTGGACATGGATGTTAGGCATATCAAGAATGCCGCCGAGCTTGTAAAACTCCATGTCGGCATTGCACTGCCGGCCTGTGCGGGCGTCCATCACGCGCTCCTCAAAGAGGGCAGCGTTAATGCTCATGATCACGCCGCCCGCGACCTGGGATTCGCAGCAGAGCTTGTTGACGATCAATCCGCAGTCCTGAACAGCCCAAAAATTGAGGCAGCGGACGACGCCTGTCTCGGTATCTACCTTGACCTCGGCGACCTGAACGCCGCCCACGCCGCCGCCGGCGGCGGGACCGGTTCCGGCCGTGTTCTGGTCATTGCCGCCATTGGCGCGGCTCGCGGAGATTTGCTGTACACCCAGCATGGCACAGGCCTGACGCCAGGGCGTCCGGGCATTATTGGTCGTATTGACCACGACTCCAGGCTCGATCCGAAGATTGGCTGCCTGAGTGCCCATGGGGCCGGCGATGGCTGTCAAAAAGGCGTCACGCGCCGCGGTAGCGGCGGCCAACGTCGTGGGCGCCACGGACGGACAGGTGCTGCTGCCGCCGGATGCCGTAGACCCGCCAAAGGGGCTTTCGCCAATGCGGACCGTGATGTCCGTCACTTCCAGGCCGAGGATCTCGGCGGCTACGATGGCCAACACCGTGCGATTGCCGGTTCCAAGGTCCTGAGTGGAACACTGAGCCAAGACGGAACCGTCATTGCTGATGGTCACGCGAACATCGTTGGCTTGATTCTGCCCCGCGCCGCCCCAGGTGTGGATGGCCATGCCGATGCCGGTCTTGATCGGGCCCGCGCCCGCGCCAGGGGCATGCCATTTCTTGTTCCACTGGGAAATGTCACGGGCAATGCCGATTTCGCGTTCATACACAGTGCGCCGCATTCCATTCCAGCTCTGACCGCCCATGCCGCCGGCATTGGGCGGCAAATTGCGCAAGCGAAAATCCATCGGGTTCATGTTGAGCCGGGCGGCCAAATCGTCCACAGGCTGATCGGTCAGCGTGCAACATTGCGGATGGCCGGGACCGCGCCAGGCGCGAGATGTCTGGGTGTTAAGGCGGACCGTTTCCAGCTGGGTGCGCGTGTTGGGAATGGACGGTTGATAAACATAGGGGAGGACGGGGAGATTAAAGCCCGCGCCCGTGCCAGCGGTGCCATATGCTATGGCTTCAAACGCGCGAATATCTCCTTGCTTGGTGGCGCCAATCTTGACCCTGGCATAGGCACTTGGCCGCAAGCCGCCCTTGGTCGCCTCTTCCGAACGATCGAGCATCAGCTTGACCGGCGCGCCAGCGCTGCGGGCCAACGCAGCACAGGCGACATTCTCAACCTCATTGCCGAATTTGCTGCCGAACCCGCCACCCATGTAATGCGTGATCGACTTGATGCGGGCGGCCGGGATGCCGGCGCTCATGGCCAGGCCATTCGCCGTGCCCACAACATTTTGTGACGAAGACCAAACTGTGAGGTTTTCCCGTTTCTCGTCAAATTCGCAGACAATTCCGTGCGTTTCCAGGGACTGATGACAAATGACCGCCAAGCCGTAATTGCCTTCGTGGACTGTAAGGCCATCAAAAACGTTGGCATTCCAGGTTTTACTTTGGTTGGCGTTGCCCGTGGTGACGTTGGACACTGCGCCGCCGCCTGTGGTTGCCGGCTGTTTGCGATCCCGGATGGCGTCCTCTTCGCGCACCTTGAACGGGAGGATTTCATAATCGACGCGGACGGCGTGAATGGCGTCGTCACAATGCTCCTCGGTGTCGCAAGCGATGGCGAGGATTTCCAGGCCGGCGTAAAAAATTTCTTGACCGGGCTTGACGTTGATGTTGTAAATGGCGCGGAACCCAGGCATCTTCTGGGCTGCCGTCGTGTCGATCTTTTGGATCCGCGCGTGTGCATGCGGGCAGCGCAGGATCTTGGCGTGCAACATGCCGGGGCGGTTGATGTCGTAGGTGTAACGGGCACGGCCGGTGGCTTTTTCGGGACCGTCCAGCCGCGGTACTTTGGTGCCTAGAAGTCGGCGTTTTTGTGGCCAGGGCATGGGTATTTCCTTCTATGAGGGCGAATGACCGTGGTATCGTGTTTCGACTAAAACCCCTGCGTGAATCGGTGTAGGACAGGATTCCAATCCTGTCCTGACATCGGACAGGATCGGAATCCTGTCCCACGTCTGCGCTACGTTACTGGACGCTTTTGGTTGCAAAGGGAATAAATCGCGTCGCGCATTTGTTCGTATGTTCCGCAACGGCAGATGTTGCCTTGCAGCCCGTGTTCGACCTCGGCCGGAGTGGCCTTGGGATTAGCTTCCAGGACCGCTTTCATGGCGACCACGAAACCGGGCGTGCAGAAGCCGCATTGCTGGGCGTCGAAGCGGGCAAAGGCAGCGGGAACCGCGTCAAGCTTTTCGCCTTGAATCAGCGATTCGGCTGTGCGGATTGCTTTGCCCTGCGCTTCCACGGCCAGCATGCTGCATGAATAAACGGGCTTGCCGTCGAGCATGACGGTGCAGGCGCCGCAGGTGCCGCGGTCGCAGACGCGCTTGCAGCCGGTCACATCCATGTAATTCCGCAAGGCATCGAGCAACGTGACCCGCGGTTCAATGGCGGTGTTGGTGGCCCGGCCATTGACATTGAGCGTGATTTTGACGGCGGCTGGCCCGAAACTGGGCGCTGCCGGCTGAGCGGCAGGCGCTGCAGCTTCCGCGACCTCGGGCAGACCAGTGGTCGCCAGGGCCGTGGCGGCGGCGCTCACGCCGGTGCCACGCAGAAAATCGCGGCGGGACAGGCCGCTGGTGTTCCGCTCGGGGCGTTCTTGGGACTCTTGCATGAGGGTGCCCCTCCGAAATTGGACAGAGTATGCGAACGGGCCACAGCCCGGTTCGCTGTGCAGGTTTTTCCAGTCGTGACGATTGTAGCGACTGTGGCGCGCGGTACAAGAAATTAATCAAAAAAAACAAAAAACCACGGCTAGCACGGATGCCACGGATAAAAAAGAAGTGTCGCCCAGCCGTGTGAACCGTACTTTCCGTGGACCGACGCTTTCTCATGCCGGCACCTTTGACCGTCCTGTTTGAAGATAACCACTGCCTCGCCGTCGCCAAGCCGGCGCCGCTTTTGACCCAAGGCGTGCCGGCAGGAATCGTCACCTTAGAGTCGCTCGTCAAAGAATACCTTCGCGAAAAATACGGCAAAAAAGGCCGCGTTTATCTGGGCATTCCGCATCGGCTCGACCGGCCCGTTTCAGGCGTCGTCTTATTTGCGCGCCAGACAGTGTCGGCCCAGCGCCTGGCGGAGCAGTTTCGTCAGCGTCTCGTCACCAAGACTTATTGGGCGGTCGTTGAAGGCGAAGTGCAACCCGCGGAAGGCATCTGGATGGATTGGTTGGTCAAGCTCGCCGACGAGTCGCGAACCGTTACTGCCAGTCAGGAAACGCCCGGCGCTCGCCAGGCCATTCTCCGTTATCGCCAATTGGCGTCGATTTCCGAAGGCACAATGCTTGAAATGATTCCTGAAACCGGCCGCATGCACCAGCTGCGGGTGCAGGCGGCCACGCGTGGCTGGCCGATCCGTGGTGATGAATGGTATGGTGCAAAATTGCCGTTTGGTCCGCCTGCGGTGGAATCGCGGGATCGCGTCATTGCGCTGCACGCCCGCAGCTTGACTTTTTTGCATCCAATCCGTTTTGAGCCGATCACGGTCGTGGCGGCGCTGCCCGATTACTGGCAGATTTTTGGTATTCCTGAACAAATATAACGACCAATCCAGTTGTTTGCTTGCCACGGCGGGGGGTTGTCGTCATAATCTAACACGGTTATCTCGGTCGGCAAACTAAGGAAGGCCATATGTCGATCCCCCAAACTCCCGAGGAAGATCTCTTTTTACCCGGCGGCAAAATCCGGGCCAATCGGCTGACGCCACCAGCGGCCAAGGCATTGGATGAAGCCATCCGCCTGGCGCGTGAGACGCGCTGGGATTGCGTTCGCAGCCCGCATATCTTCATGGGCTTGCTTGCCGATCCCGATCCCGTCGTTTGCAACTGGGGCCGGCGACTGGGGGCTGACCTCCCAAAATTATTAGGCCAGTTCCAGGAATTATTTCACCAGGAAGCAGGCGACTCGGCCGCCGTTTTGGCTTTACACCGTGAGTTTCTTTCCGACAATGCCTTGCGATTGCTCCGCGAAGCCCAAACGCGGGCGACCGATCATCATCGACCGGCAATCACGCCCGTCGATCTGCTCATCACCCTCCTAACCTCTACCAATAGCATTGTCGCCGATTGTTTTGAGCGCATCGGCGTCACGGCCGCCAAGCTTACCGAACAGGCCGTTATTGCCGAGCAGCAGGCGGACCAGTTTTGAATCGGGGTCCGCAAACTCGGCAAAAGCGCAAATCCCCGCACTCGCAAGCGAATCTTTTTCGATTCGTGAACAGGTTTGCTCACGTTGGCCTCGGTCCGCGCGCTACAATCGCATGCACGTCTTCGCGGACTCGAGGAAACCCATCATGAAACAGTTTTTGGTGCTGGCCCTATTTGCGGGCCTAACAACTCTGGCGCTGGTTGGCTGCAAACACGGCGACCCGCGGCCAGGTCCGCA
This sequence comes from Gemmataceae bacterium, assembly GCA_035638015.1. Classification (GTDB taxonomy): domain Bacteria; phylum Planctomycetota; class Planctomycetia; order Gemmatales; family Gemmataceae; genus DASRAT01. The sequence continues at coordinate 7,185 of DASRAT010001054.1, forward strand.
GCCGTGTCCGCAACCGTATCCACAGCCTCAGCCTTACCCGTATCCGCCTGGGCCGCAAACAGGTCCTCCGCCGGGTGGACTGCCCAAGGGTGCTCAATGGTTGCCGGATCAGCCGCCGCCGGCGCCAGTACCTTCGAAGAGCAACAGCTTTGACCCGTATGCGGCTCAGAAAGACTTGGAGTGGAAACCAGGTGATTCTCCCTCGGTGCGGCTTTATCCGCCTGAAGTCGTTGATGACACAGACCCGGTCAACAAGTTCCAACCGCAGGATGGAACGGGCAAACCGCCGCCGCCGAAAGTTGACGAGAATGTCAAGCCGATGGCGCCCGCCTCCACGGCATTGCCCGTGGGCATACCCAAGTTCGTCTTGGTGCGCGACCATCTGGCCAACGGCCTGCGACCATCGCTTGATGACGGTTTGGATTGGCTGCAAGGCCAGGGTTATGCAACAGTGCTGTGCTTGCAATCGCCCGGAGCGTCGGCCAATGCCGATCGCAAACAAGTCGAAAAACGCGGTATGAAATTTGTCATCTTGGAGGTTTCACCCGTGACGCTTTCGCAAACGCACATTGACGAGTTCAATCGCCTGGTCGGCGATAGTGCCGTGTTGCCGCTTTTCGTTTATGACAACGACGGATCGCTGACGGGATCGATGTGGTATCTGCATTTCCGGACCGCCCAGCTAGCCACCGACGAAGCCGCCCGCAAGCAAGCTCGGCCGCTGGGCCTGCGCGAGGACGGTCAGGGCGCCGATCAACAGATGTGGTTAGCGTCGCAGAAGCTCTTGCAAGCTGCTATCCGTTAAATCCTGCCCCCGTCCTTGTCCCGGTTGCTGCCGGCTGCAAACGCTTGTTCGGGTTGGCCTGGTGTGCGGCAGCGTCTACGGTCGTGATCAAAATTGTGGGAATTGACCTGGCGAAGGCGTTGATTTTCTCGGCGGACCAGTCGCGCGACAGGAATGCGAAGCCGGCGTTGAGATTAACGTCATAAGCCTCTGGATCTTCGCAGCGTTGGACGTAATTGGCCATGTGGTCGGCGGTGGCCACCAAGCTAATCAGCTTGCGGTGATCGGCAGCCTCCTCGATGTGATGATGGAAGCGCATGGCGGCTTGCGTGCCCACTGGCAA
>DASRAT010001055.1:0-7235 GCA_035638015.1 Gemmataceae bacterium
TTCTTTCAAAAGCCGCAATTCCTCATAGTCCTTTTCCTTTTTTTGTTGCTCTTTTCGCAGCGTGTCCGCATGCGCAGGCGTCGTAACCATAATGGCGCCATCGAGCACCACCACCTTCAAATCCGCCATTTCCGTGAGAATACGCAAAGCCCCTGCCAGGGGCACGTCATTCATGAAGGTTGCAGTGATCTTGGTCTCCGCTTTATCTCCACAGCGATTGTCGATGATGATGGTCGCGCCAACTTTGTGCGAAAGCTCTGCCACTACGGAATTCAAGGTACGTTTGTCGAAGGTGCCGCGCACTTTTTCGTTGAGCTTCACCTCGGCGCTGGTCCTTTCCACGGTGGTGATGAGAATGTGGTCCGGCAGCACGACATACGTGGCGTTCTTGGTCGGTATCTTTGCGATCGCAGTCCGTAAGGCCATGTCAATGGTCATTTCGGGCGGGAAGGGCTGAAATTTTACCGGCACGTCGTAGAGAAGGCTTTCGTCGATTTCGGGGTTCTCCGTTTTGAACGCATCCACGTCAAGAACAATCGGCAGTTTCCTGCCCTTTTTGTCTATTATGATGTACAGTTTGCCCAGGAATTCCTTGAGCGTCAAATTGCCCCCCTGAAAGTTATCGGTTGCAACATACGTGTCCAGCTCCTTGAACAGCGGATTCTTTGCTTGCGCTTGGCTGCGCGACGGCAACACAAAAACGGCAGCAACGGCCAATAGGCACGCGAAACACTTCGCCAACATCAACTGTCGCATCATGGAAAGGCACTCCCTCGAAGACCGATCGCCAAGAACAGCGACCCAGAGTGAAAGAAAGGGCAACGTGAAGCTGATTGTAACAGCCATGTCGCTGCATTTCCACTGTTCCCCGTGGCTTACCTCTTTGGCGTAGCTTGGCTCCACGTCCGTCTTGTATTTCCCCGGTTCGCCGTTACAATCCCGCCCCGGTTTGGGCCGGTTTCCCGCCACCCTCAAGGAAGGGATGTAGCCAATGCTTCGCTTTTCCTGTCAGTGCCTGACAATAGCTTATTGCCTGGTTGCCGCTCTGCCCGCAATGGCCCAGGAGGGCGGCCAACACGACGTGCCGCGGCCGCATGTGCCGGCCCGGCCGCCCACGCAGCGGGAGGTGAATCAACACCAGGCCCTTCAGCTCTTCGCCGAAGCCGTCATGTGCGAGCGCGAGGATCGCCTGTTGGAAGCGATGCGCGTTTATGAGTTGGCAGCCAAGCTCGATCCCGATGCGGTCACCGTTCAAAAATCGCTGCTCATGATTTACATCGCTGTCGAGCGCCACGACGAAGCCGGTAAGTTGCTCAAGCGGGTCTTGGAGCTGAACCCCCACGATTTTGAGATGAGCTATCTGCACGCCCGGCAACTGCGCAGCCAGGGCAAGCTCGATGAAGCGTGCAAGGTTCTGCTGACGGGTTTGCAAGCCCCGGCCTTGCGCGATCGGCCGGACATGCAGCAACAAATGGAATTTGACCTGGGCGTGCTTTACGAACGGCTCGAAAAACATCTGGACGCCGCAGCCGCCTTCGGCAGGGCGGCGGCGATCCTCGATCATCCCGACCGCCAACTGGAAGGACGCGTCGGTCACGAGGAAATCCAGATGCGTTCGGCGGAAATCCATGAACGCATTGGCCGCAATTACCTCGATATGCACGAATTTGACAAAGCAATTGCGGCATTTCAGGACGCACAGGCCAAGTATCCGCCGGGCGCCGGCAGGCTCCATTACCACCTCGCCCAGGTCCAGTTGCGCCAGGGTAAACTCAACGAGGCCGTGTCTTCGCTGCAAAACTACTTACAAATGATGCCGCAGGGAACCGACGCCTACGAATTGATGATCGGCCTTTTGCAAAAAATGAAACGTGACGCGGAGATCGTACCGTGGCTGGAACAAGCCTCTGCCAAGGACACGTTCAACGTCGGCTTGCGGTTGCTGTTGGCGAAGCAATGTGCCAAGGCGGGACAAACAACAAAGGCAGAGAAGATCTATCGCGACATGGCCGAAGCTGGGCCGTCCGAGCAGGTTTACAAGGAACTGTTCTTGCTTTACAAGGAACACCATCCGCGAGGCCCCGTGGCCATCGGCGAAATGATCAACGACGCGTTTGAAGCGGCCAATCGCAAGGACAATCCGCTGGCCAATAACTCATCGCCCGCCCAGGTCAAGGCGATGGTGGCGGCACTGCGAGCCAACGACGATCTGGCGCGAGCGGTGTTGGCCCCGTCCGCCAAGCTCGCCGAGAAAAAGCCTTTGCATATCGACACATTGCAAATCTTTGGCGCCATTGCCGACCGGCTCAACATGCTGCCGGAGGCCGAGATCTTCTATGTTGAATGTGTCAAGCAACCCTTGCCCGTGATGACCGAGCCGCTCATTTACGGCGGCATGCAAAGCGTGATGTGGAAGGCGGGTCATTTCGAAGCCCTTGTCGACGCAACCAGAATTGGTTTGAAGCAAGCCCAACCAATTAATCGCGTCCTGCTGCGGGGCGGTTTGGCCCAGGCACTTGGCCACCTCGAACGCTGGGATGAAGCGATTGCCGAGGCCGATATCGCCGTGAGTGAGGCGATCGGTCCCGAAAAGTTCAAGTTACGGCTCTTACGCGTTCGCATCCTGACCGGGGCCACGAAGTTCACCGAGGCGGAAGCGGAATGTCAGGCCATGCTCAAGGATTTCACCCTGCCCGGCGAGGCCATCGAGGTCCATTACCTGCTGTCCAATGTCTATTCCGCAACCAAGAAAAACGCCGAGTCCGAAGCGGAATTGCTCGCCTGTCTCAAAATCGACGGCGACAGCATTGCCGTCAACAACGATCTGGGCTATCAATGGGCGGATCAAGGCAAGAATTTGCCCCAGGCCGAAGCGATGATTCGCAAGGCAATTGACCTGGATCGCAAGAGCCGCAAAGGAATGTTTACCTTGCGTCCCGATGCGGACAAGGAATTCAAGGACAACGCTTGCTATATTGACAGCCTGGGCTGGGTGCTGTTTCACAGCGGCCAGATCGAGGCGGCCCGCAAGGAACTGGAATACGCGGCGACGTTGCCCGACAGTGACGATCCGGTGATCTTTGACCACCTGGGCGACGTTTACCTGGCCTTGGGCCTGCGCGACGAGGCGCTTACCGCCTGGCGGCAAGCTATCCACTTTTACGGCGAAGGCAAACGGCGTAAAATGGACGACAGGCTACAAACGCTCAAGGAGCGGGTGAAACAGCTCGAAGGCAAATAGTTTGGACTCGGCGAGCCGGGAGCGTAAGCGACCGGAGATCAACAACTGTGAAGGAGCCATCATGTCAGGCCATTCCCACTGGGCAACGATCAAGCACAAAAAAGGGGCCATCGACGCCAAGCGCGGCAAGCTCTGGAGCAAGTTGAGCCGGGCGATCATCATCGCGGCTCGCCACGGCGGCGGCGACCCCACCATGAATCTCAAGCTCCGCTACGCCATCGACAAGGCTCGCAGCGTCAGCATGCCCAAGGACAACATCGAACGGGCCATCAAACGCGGCACAGGTGAAACCGATGGCGCCATCTTCGAAGAACTGACCTACGAAGGTTACGGCCCCGCCGGCGTGGCCGTGCTGGTGGACGTGCTCACCGACAACCGCAACCGCACCAGCGGCGAGGTCCGCAAAATCTTCGAACGCTGCGGCGGCAAAATGGGTTCCGCCGGAGCTGTCGCTTACCTCTTCGACCGCAAAGGCATCTTCAGCGTGGACGCCAAACTTGTGGATGAAGACACGCTCATGGGCATCATGCTCGAAGCTGGCGCAGAGGACCTGAAACGCCAGGATGACGCATTCGAAATCGTCTGCGATCCCACGATTTTCAATGAAGTCAAGGGGGCTCTGGAGAAAGCCAACATCGCTACCAATTTGGCGGAGATCACCCAGCTGCCAAAAGCGCCAACCGACGTGGACGTCGAAGGCGGCATCAAGGTGGCGCGGCTGATCGACGCCCTGGACGATCATGACGACGTGCAGAATGTGTACACGAGCATGCAGATGACATCGCAGCTGGCGGAGGCGATGGCCAAGGAGTGACCGCCACTTGCGGCTTTAGCATGAGGGGTTCGCCATGATCGAACTAACCACTGACCAAAGCAACTACCTCCAGGCCAACGGCGAGCAACCAGCAGAGGCCCACGATCCGCGAACGGCTGAAACCTTCGTCCTTGTCAAATTGGACGATTACAAGCGGATGCGAGCCATCGTGGACAGTTTCACCCGCAGTGCCGGTTGGGACGATCCCGAATTGGACGTATACGAGAAGTACCGGAAAAAGAAATGACCCGTGGCGATGTCGTGCTTGTGGATTGGACCTACAGTGACCGCACCGGGAGCAAACTGAGGCCCGCGGTTGTTGTTCAAGCCGATTTCTTAAACCATTTTTTTGATGACACGGTTCTAGTTGCCATCACGACGACCGCGCGGCATGTGCCTGGTACCGAAGTCGTTCTTGACCCAGCTGCCGAAACGTCATCCGGTCTTCACGCTGTCTGCGTGGCTTCCTGCAACAATTTCCTGACCATTGACCAAGCCCTGATTGACCAAACCATCGGTCTGCTTTCAAAAGCAGCGATGTCCCAAATTGCTGCTCAACTGAAAGCGGTGCTTGCGTTAGTTTGACCTCGCACACCATGCCACCTTTTGGGCCTTGTGCCATGAGGTGCCACGGTTTCCAGGAATCAACTCACCCGCCTTTTCAACGGATCACGGCGGGCGCCACCACAAACTCCACCGATTTCTGAGCTACCCGCCGCGGTTGCCGCGTTTCATCGACAATCTCCAGCGTGAACGTGTATTTTCCCGGCGGCAACGCCGGCACTACAAAATCGTAAACACGGTAGCAGTCGGAACGCGGCTCGATGCTAAGGATGGGCATTTCGTTATTGCGGTAATTATGCACCCACGGTGTGCCTTTGTCGTCTTGAAGGCTGACGGTGCCGTTGAGGGTCGTGACGTAATAGCGGTCGCGCGGTGTGTTGGCGATGTTGCGCAGCTCGACGTAGACCCTGACATACTCGCGAGGCTGGAAGACATGGCCCTCTTTCAACGGCGTGTATTGGCCGTAACCGTCGATCTGCTCGCACAGGCACATTTTCTCGATGGTCAACTCGGTTCGGCTACGCAGCGAGATCAACAGCGCCTGCACTTGCTCCTGCAGTGATGCCGATTCCGCGGGATTCATTTGGTCGATGCTTTTCTCATTCAACAGCGCCAGGGCAGGCAGCAGCCGTAGCAACACTTCTTGCGTGGAGCGGTCAAATCCTTGCAAGTGCTCAATCGCCTGGGAAGGTTGTTTGTTGAGCAAGCAAGCCAGGGCGGCAATCATCGGCTGGTTTTTGTCCACCGGCAACGGAAGCGGCTGGGTTTGCTGGCCTCCGCCGGCGTGAGCTGCAGGGAGCACAGGATCCCGTTGAGGGGGAACCAGCGCTGGCAAAGCGTTGCCAGGCAGAACTGTCGGCGGGCCCTGGAATTCTGCGATGTTCTGACCAGGCGCAGGCTGTTGCTGTCGCGTGACCGAAGCGAGCACTGGTTTGGGTGGAGCGATGACGACCGGCTCGGATTCTTCCAGCCCTGAGTAACTCCCCTTGCCGCCGGCCTGGGGATGGAAAACTCGGCTGTCATTCACTTGCGGCCCATTGATGCCTTGGTCGCTGGTGCGACTGGAAAACAACGATCCACAGCCCGACAGCGCGGCAGGGCAAAGGATTGCTCCCAGGATTAGTGACCAAACACGCCGCGTCATGCCGACCTCGTTCCAGCGCCTCGCCGCAACCGGCGGCGTAGGCCGCGGAACGATAACCACCGTGGCGTGCACCGTCAACAGCATCCGAACCACGTTCCCAGGCGCATCTGAGCGCCGCGCATGCGGAGTTTGCCAGGCTTACCAGGTTTGTCGTTAGTTTCTAACAATCCCAACTCAACTATTCGACGCCGGCGGGCCGATACACGATAGGTGTGGCGAAGGCTGCAATTCAGGCAAAACAGATGAGGGTGCGAACATGAAGCGTTGGCTGCGACGAGTGACTTTGGCGGCGCTGCTGGGACTGCAGCTTGGCACCCCAGCCATGGCCCAACAAATCATGCCCGCGCCCGGCCAGCCGGCGCCTGGCCAATATCCTCCCGGCATGCCGTCGGTTGGTCCAAACCCGATTATTTTACCGTATACCGGCACAGGCGCCGGCAGCGGCGTGGTCATCCACAACATGATCGCCCAACCGCCACAGGTTTATCCACCTCCGCCGGTGCCGACCCTTCCGCCCTGGCCGGTGACCATTAATCCGGGGTCTGGGCCGCGCATCATTCCGCCGCCGCCGACGCCCGGTCCGATCGAAGGAGGCCCCTGGCGCCAAGCCATCGTTGGCTGCCTTAACAGCAAAGGCCTGGGTTGCCAGGCTACACACAATACCGTCGGCTGCGGCAGCTGCTATGGCCACTTGCTCTTCGTCTTCGGCTCCTGCCGCCAGTTCTTCGGCGACACATGCATGCCGATCCAACCCGATGGCAATCGCGCCGGCACTGCCGCTGGCTACAGCAACCCGAATGCCGCGGGCGGCACGGGTGGCGGTTGCGGCGGCGGCCTTTTCAGCGGCAACACCTTGTTTGGCGGCGGCGGCTGCTCATCGTGCGGCGGCAATTAATTATTGAAGCAGCGGTATCGCAGCATGGGCGGCTCGCCTGTTTGAGTCTCAAACAGGCGAGCCGCCTGCGTTACGTTCCCGTTATCTCGCTTGGCTAAGTCCTGCAGCTGCCGTCGCCAGCGTACCAGCCGCGTGCGCGGTGCCCCCGCCTCGCCGCGGTCAGGCGCGGACTGAGCGCCAACGAAGTGACGCCGGACTCGCGCCCGGGGTGTCATCCAGGCGTAGACTGTCCTCTCCGAAAACTGATCAGGCACCGCAGTGTATGACCCATTCCTCGGAAGGCACTAAGCGTTGGAAGTCCGCCTGCCTACGCGGGACGACTTCGAGTCTTTCACCCGACCCGTCATCATCGCCAACGCCGACTTGGGGGCGTTTACCGAATTGTCAAGGAGCGAACCACCGGTCTCATGCGACCTGAAATGACCCCGGTCATGCAAACCAATGTGCCAGTCTGCATACGGTCAGCCAGCCTCCACGCCTTTTGAGCTTTGTTGCGCGTCATTGTTTTTGGTCCCGTGTTAGCCGACGGTAGCGTTACGGGATACCCCTGCAAAGGAGACACTGACTCTCCTGGCCT
>DASRAT010001056.1:0-19355 GCA_035638015.1 Gemmataceae bacterium
GTTCTTCATCGTAATCATCCTTTGTTAGGAGAATCTGGAATAAACCGCGGCTCACGACCCTTAGGCAGTGCTTTGCCTGCTTGCCCCAATTATGAGCAAGGCAATACCTCCCACCACTGCCACACCGCTCAGAATGGGCGCCAACGGCACAGCGTGCTGCCGGTCGGCTTGCACTTCAATAGGTCCTACCCTGGCCACCGTTTCGCGTGTCGTGTAGTAGGCCACGCCCTGATATCCGAAGGCCAAGACGCCCAGAAGGATGAGAACAAGCCCGACCGCCATGAGAGGTTTCATCTGCTGCTCCTTTCCAAAGTTGGTCACTTACATGGCGGGAAATAAGCAACTGGCGTGCCAAACAAAAAGGGGCCGGGAAGGCGGATCGGCGTTCAACTCATCGCGCCCAAAGACCTTGCGGAATTTGGTGATGATCTACGGCCGTTTGACACCAACGAAACATTGACCTACGCTTGCCTTGACTTGTGGAGATATTCCGCGCTCGCTGCCATGCGCTGATCGGTAACTTTGCTCCATTGAAGATTGAGGGTGGTGGGATGTCGATCGCCAAAGGGAAACCTGCAATGTACCTGGCCGGCGCCTTGATGACGCTGGGCACTGCCATTGCGGCCTTCGGTCAAGAGCCGCAGGAAATGCTGGTCGGGGACAAGACTGCTGACCAGTGGGCGCAAAATCTCAGGGCAGACTCCCTGACACTGCGCTTGCAAGCGGCCATGATGCTGGGCGATTTCGGCCCACAAGGAAAAAACGTGGTCCCAGATTTGATCGTGGCGCTGCGCGATGATCATTACCTGGTCCGCGGCCATGCGGCTCAGGCCCTTGGCAAGATTGGGCCTTCAGCCAGGGAGGCAGTTGGTGATTTGATTGCTGCGCTGAACGACAAGGAAAAATATGTAATTACGCGGTCGATGCTGGCGCTGGGCCGGATCGGACCGGACGCCAAGCCCGCGGTGCCGCAACTGAGTCAGAGTCTCAGCGACCAGGACAAATCCATTCGTGCCACCGCCGCTGCTGCCCTGGGATTGATTGGTCCCGACGCGAATCAGGCCATTCCGGCCTTGTGCGACCTGCTGAACAACACGTCGCCCGAGGTGCGTCTCCAAGCAGCCCAGGCCCTGGCCTTGGTGGACCCAGGCAACAAGGAAGCGGTGGCAACCTTGATCGATTTCGTGCAAGGTCCGAATAAGCACCTTCGCCTGCAAGCAGTGCAAGCCTTGGCCGTGGTCGGACCAAGTGCCAAGGACGCCCTCCCGGCCTTGCGCTCCTTGCTGGAAGATCCGGACCAAGCCGTGCGAGATACTGCGGCCGTTTCGATTCGCGCCATCGAAGCCAAGAATTCGTCAAACGGCTCAGACAAACAGCAAGCTTAGCATTGCGCCAGAACACGGGGCCGTCTGGTGGTCACGACCATAGCCAGTTGAGGATGCACTTACCGCATACGCTGAAAGGAAATCACATGGCACTGTTAGTGGTGAACTCAAGTGAAAGGGCTTCTGGGAAGGTGCGGCCGCGCCATGCGCGGCGGGGAGCACATGCCGTCGAGTTCGCCTTTGTCGGCATCTTGATGTTCGTGTTCGTGCTGGGTTTGGTCGAAGTAGGCAGGGCCTTGATGGTCCAGCACTTACTGATCAACGCGGCCCGCCAAGGTTGTCGCGTCGGCGTCATTGCCGGCAAAAGCAACTCCGACATTACCACGACAGCGACCAACGCTTTGACCGCACAAGGCGTTAGCGGTGAAACCGCCACCGTGCAGGTCAATGACGGCTCGACCGATGCCGTGAACGCCAAAACTGGCGACGAAATCACGGTCATCGTCAGCGTGCCGGCGTCACGGATAACCTGGGTGCCTGGCGTGCGTTTCCTCACCGGCAACATTTCGGGGCAATACACCTTGCGGCGCGAGTAGCGAGCGATGCAATTCCCGTGCGTGGGCCCATCGCGGCAATGAGAGGATCAAATGATGCTTTACATATCGGCGAATACCCAAGCGACGCCTTGCCGGAGCGGCAGCACCAAATTAGCCAGGTTTTCTCGGCGCGCTGCAGCCACCGTCGAGTTTGCAGTCATTGCGCCAGTTTTTGTGGCGCTGTTCCTTGGCGCCTTCGAGATAAGTCGCGGCCTCTGGGCCAAGGAGATCCTGAGCGATGCCGCTCGGCGTGCCTGCCGGACTGGCTGCCAACCAGACACCAGCAACGCCACCATCATCCAAGATGTCAAGGACATTCTCAGGGACAACAACATTGACCAGACCAGCGCCACCATCACCATATTGGTAAACGATGTAGCCGTGGACGCCAGCACTGCCAAGCAAGACGACAAGATCTCGGTCAAAGTGTCCGTGCCGGTGTCCAAGATCATGATCGTCACGGCGATCTTCTTGAAAAGCACTCAGATCGAATCGGCAACGGTGGTAATGATGCGCTATAATTAGCAATTTTACAGTGCCGCCAGGCCGGCCCAGCGCGGTGTCAAAGGGGAGAGTCATGATTTTCAAGTTTTCTTGCAACCGTCGTCAGCGCCGTGGCGCCGTGGCCCCCATGGCCGCGCTTTTGGCTGCCTTCATGATCGGCATGGTCGCCTTCGCGGTGGACCTTGGCTGGATGGTGTTGGTAAAGTCCGACCTGCAAAACGCCGCGGACTCGGCAGCGTTGGCCGGTGTCAAACCGCTCATGGACGGCTATGTCCAGTATCAACTCACCGTGTTGCCGTCGGCGAAGGTCACCGTGCTCAACACGGCCCTGGCCAACGCCCGAACCTATGCCAAGAGATACGCCGGCTACAACGCCGCCGGCGGCGTGAATTCGCTGACCCTCAATGACAGCGATATCGAATTCGGTGTGACCGATGCATCCGGCGCCTACACCGCCATCTCAGGCACTTCGACTTTCCCCAACACCATCAAGGTGATCCTACGCCGTGACAGCTCCTCCAATGGGGCATTGGGGCTTTATTTTGCTCCTATTTTCGGCATAACGACCGTCAGCCTCAACGCCAGCGCCGCCGCCTGCATGTACGGCGGCACTGCGAATAGCTTTGTCAGCAACCCGACCGCCAACGTCTCAGTATTGCCCATCACCTACGACAAAGACAGCTGGCAGATCTTCACGCTGACTGGCCTGGATCCCGATGGCCGCTTGACAACCTACAACGGCTACCCGGCCCTGCAAATCTATCCGAGCATCAAGGCGCCGGGCAACTTTGGCCAGCTTAGCCTGGACGCCAGCCACGTCGGCGCCAGTGTTGAAATCGATTGGGTGAACAACGGCGTTGCCTCTTCGGACATCAGCGGCTTGAAAAATGCCAATTTGATTCCGCTGTCCAGCCACGACACCACGAAGTGGGACTGGCAGGGCGACACCGGCTTGAAGCAAAGTTTGATTTCGGCGATCAACGCCAAGGCAGGACAACAATTCGTATTGCCGTTGTTTAACCCCTACAGCGACAGCCCAACCTATACCGCGCCTTCCTATTCGGCCGGCACCGGCCAAGGCAGCAACTACTTCTTTCAAATCACTCAGTTCGTGGGTATCGTCATTGTACCCAGCAACGGCAACGTGATAGTTCAACCGGTTGCCATGGTCGATGCCAATATTACTTACACAGGCGGCAGTCCCGTGCCGGTGGGCACCGGCGGCGCAACTGGTTTGGTCACCACGTTCGCAGCCCCCAAGCTGACGCAATAATCAACACCACAAAACAGCTCGGCGCAGACTCACGCCGCCCGCCGCCGCTCGCGCAATTCCAGGTTCAGCACCGTCCGCACACTGTAAGACGGCTTGCCCTGGCTTTCGAAATAGGTCCGCGTCAGCATTTCACCCAGCAATCCCTGAGATATGAACTGCACGCCGATCAGCCCCAGCATGGCGCTGAGCAGAAGGAACGGATTGCCGGTCATGTAGGTGCCGTATTGCCATTTCATCACAATGGTTGTCAATAAACTGACGAAGCCAAGGCCGATGGAGACCATGCCCGCGAACCCCATGGCGTGCATGGGCCGCGTGACGTAGGTGTGCAGGAACTTGACAGTGATAAGGTCGAGCACGACGCGGAAGGTGCGCGTAATGTTGTACTTGGTTTTGCCAGCCCGCCGTGGATGGTGCTTCACCGGCACTTGAAGCATCCGCGCCCCCGCCTGCTGAGCCAGGACGGGAATGAAGCGATGCATTTCGCCGTAGATCGTCAAACATTCGGCCAGGTCTCGCCGCATGACGCGTAACGTGCAGCCCATGTCCTTGACGGTGACGCCGGTGACGTAACGGATCAGCCAGTTGCCACAATAGCTGGGGATTTTGCGAATCAGGAAGCCGTCCTGGCGCTTGGCCCGTTCGCCGAAGACGGCGTCATAACCTTCATTGAGACGGTCCAGCAGCATGGGAATGTCTTCGGGATCGTTTTGCAAGTCGCCGTCCATGGTGGCAATCACATCGCCGGTGCCGTGGTCGATGCCGGCCTGCATGGCGGCCGATTGGCCGAAGTTCCGGCGCAGACGCACCACGCGGACGCGCGGATCGATGTGGGCCAGCCGTTCCATCTCCGCGAAGCTGCCGTCAATGCTGCCGTCGTCCACCAGGATCAGCTCGTAATCAAGCCTTGTGCAGTCCAGGCTTTGCCGCACGCGGTCATGCAACGGAATGATGTTGTCGCGTTCGTCCTTGATCGGCACGATGATCGACAGATCCATGATCGACCTCCGTAAAGTCCGGCGCCAGCGCCGGATCGTCCACTCTCGGAAAGTTGCCAAAAAGATAAACCGCGCCTCCCATCAGACTCCCTGCAAGGAAGACGGCGAACCACAAAAGGGACAATGTCACGGCCGTGTCCTTGGCGATGCCCAGAGGAGCGAGGAACAAGACGGTGGCGTTTTCGCGCACGCCCCAGCCATTGATGCTGACCGGGAGCATTGTCAAAAGGGACACCATCGGCACCATGATCCAGTAGTAGCCCGCAGGCACATCAGCACTGATGGACTGGCCAACCAGCCACACAAGGATGACATTGCCGGCTTGCACGCCCAGCGACAAGGCCGTGCTGCCGAGCAAAAGGTCTGGGGCACGCAGTTTTTCGAGACCGGCGCGCACTTTGTGCAGCGAATTGGCAATCCGGGCCCCGCGGCGAGTCAACCACGGAGTGACCGCGATGGCCACCGCTGCGCAGGCCGTGGTTGTCCACACAAACCACCCAATCCACGCCGGCAATTCCAGCGGCGTCAGCAATAACCCGATGCACGCCAGGCACAACAACACAACCAGGCCGCTAAAACGATCCAGGAAGACCGCCCCTAACGCGGCGAGCCGACGCCCTGTGCCGCCGTCGAGATACCAGGCCCTGACCACATCGCCGCCGACTGAGGTGGGCAGCAGCAAGTTGAAGTACATGCCGACGAAATAATAACTGGCCATCTGCCTGATCTTACGCTCGAAGCCAAAGGGACGGGCCAGCGCTTGCCAGCGCCAGGCGCTGATAAGCTGTGTCGTCACGAGCATCGCAACCGCAGCCAGCCACCATTCCACGCGCATTTGACGGAAGGCGTTTGAAACATTGGCCCAGTCGGTGTCCAGCGCCACCCAGGTCAGAAGGCCGGCCGTGACCGCCAGCCGCACGTATTTGTGGAACCAGATGCGTTTATTCACGGACGATCAACTCCCATTCCAGGGGTTGCGAGCCGGTCTGGAAAAACCAGCACTGCCGCTCGTCCAGCATGTCGATTTGCAAACGATAACGCCCTGGTCGGTACAGTGCGGGGATCGACAGCGTGAAATCAATCGATTCACCCGGTTTGACCACGGCGTCGCGCAGACCGGCCTTGACCACGTCGATCAACTGGTCCTGTTCATCAAATACGTGACAGCCAAGATGCACGCCAGCGGTCCACTGCGGCGTAAACGTCCACGACAGCATGCTGGCATTACAAACGCGCAAATGCAATGCCGCCGGCTGGCCGCTGGCAACATGGGACGGCGGCGGCTGGTTGAAAGCAATTTCCGCCCAGCAGGCTCCGGGACAATAGTGGTTGAGCGCCCATTGCCGAAACAACTCCTTGGAGTGCATTTTTCCCTGGGCAGTCAGCCATTTCTTGTAAAACGCAAAAAACTGATCGAGCTGGCCGGGCCGGCCAAGGGCAATGTGCCCGTAACGCAATCCCAGCTGGGTGCATGCATCCTCCAATGACACATCGGCGGTCAGCAACACCGCGATGGTCGCCGCCAGCCCAGTGCGATCGGCGCCGCGGCGGCAGTGCACCACAATGGGGTAAGCTGTGTGATCCAGGACTTCAATCAAACGGCGCACTTCCGCGACGGGCGGCAATCGCCCGGCGGAAAAGGAAATGTCTTCCAGGCATACATTGTGGTCGTGCGCGATGCGTGCTTCGTCGAGATACCATTCGAAGCTGTCGCACGGGCCGCGCAGGTTGACGATGGTGCGAACGCCCTGGTCGGCGATCAGTCGTTCCAACTGCTCGGGCGACGGCTGGCAGCAACGATAAATGCGGCCGGGCACCACGGTGTGAAAATTGAAGCCAAACATCACGTGACCGGCTTCGTAAGCGAAGGGCGCCAAGGCGAGGACGATGACCAGCAATGCCAGCCGGCGCGGCGTCAAACGCCAGCGAGCGGGAGCGGCAGTAGGCGAGTCCAGGACCGAAGCGGACATTGGAGTTCATCCTTGACGATCGATTTGCGATTCTCTCGGCGGGAGCGTTGTAACAAAATCCCGGCGCGGCTGAACAGGCGGGTTTGCTGCGGCTGGAAAGGTGGATAAACTGGCGAGCTTTGTTAACCAGTTTCCGGCTTGCTTCATAAATTGCCGTTAATAATCGCCCGCAATTGCGGTTGTTGCTTCACAGCATCCACACACTTGCAAAGGAGATGCACTCGTGCTCGTCGAACAAGCAAGAGCTCCCTTGTTGTCTGAGAATGTCGCGACGCCACCGGGGCCGTGGCACTGGGCGCAAACCTGGCGCGACGTTTTCTTCGCCCACTGGCAGGTGCCCGCCCAGGCGCTCAAGCCGCATCTGCCCGCGGGTTTGGAAGTCGACGCCTGGCAAGGGGGCGGCTGGATTAGCGCGGTCGCTTTTTATTTGGATGTGCAGCACCGCCGGCTGCCGTCGTTTGGGCTAACCAGCGGTTTCGTGGAATTGAATCTGCGCACGTATGTGCGCTGGCGCGATCAGCCGGGCATCTATTTTTTGTCGATCCACGCCGGCAGCCGCATCGCCGTTGGCCTGGCGCGCTTATTGACACCGTTGCCGTATGTATACGCGCCGCTCTCTTATCGGCGAAATGGGAATCAATGGCGGCTTAGATGCCAACAATCAAATGTGTCGTTGTTGGACGCGGAGTTTTCGACGGCGAATGACGCTGCAACGTGTGCCGCGGATTCGTTGGATACTTGGCTGGTGGAGCGCTATCGTCTCTTCGCTCCCGCACGCCACGGCCAGGTGCAACGGTTGATTGTGCGGCATCCGCCCTGGGAAATGCGAGCCGTGTCAGGTCAAGTCAGCGCTGAACATCTTGGCAAGCCGTGGGGCGCGGACTTGAGCCGACAGCCGGACGAAATGCACTTCGCTAACCAAATTCCGGCCAGGTTGTGGCCGTTTGAGGCTATCCATTAGCAGCACAGGTTGCAAACACCAACGCGAACAAGGCGGGTGAGCGCGGAGTGATTCGGTGCTCCATGGTGAAGCAGTTGTCACTTTTTTGGGATTACGTAGCTGATGTCAATTGATTGTGCAATCGTTTCCACGCTTCCGGTCCAAAACGGAGCTCCACCTTCCTCAACTTGAACGTAATTGCTATAGTCAAAAGTCAAATGAAAAGTCCCGGGCTTGAAATCCGCAAGAGCAATTCTCCGCACAGCGAATGGGTCTTGCCACGTAAACCCTAGTTTGTCCAAGCCGGTTGTCCCGACAAGCACGTGGTGCACCACGGTATAACATTGGTTTTGCGACAAAGGGGGCGATATAGGATCCCCAGCACCTGCCTGTGCTCGCTCCGTTGTGTTTTCAAAAACGTGTTGGCCTTTTGCGTCCTTTAAACGAAGCCAAACCTTTCCCTCAAGTGCAAGGCGACAAGGCTTGTCCATGGTGTTGGTGATTTCCAGCTTAACCGAAAAGGTCGTTGTGTCATTCCAAATGGCAATCCATTCTTTGCCCGTGACCACCTTGAAAACCAAGCCATTGACTTCGATTGCGTTTAATTTCTTGATTATGCTTTTGGCGCGTAATTGCGTTTCAAGGTCGCCTTTTTTGGCTGCCACTTGCAATGCGCCCAACGCCGGCAAACCAATTTCGGTTAACCTCGCCATCGCGCTCTCACGTGCTTTGAAAATCTTATCCCCAAGTGCGTTGATAAGCTTTTTGATTTCGGCTTGGGAAGGTTGCTTGATTTTGACATCTTGTTTATCCTGGAGTTTTGGGGCGTGGGTCAACCTGTCAGACGTTACCCAGGCGGAATTCGGTAATACGTGAGCGCATGCTGGCATAATTCGCCTATGCTCGCACGCAGCAATAGCTACACCCAACGAGACTGCAAAGACCTTGAGCAGCGTGATCCTAAACATGTCTCTCCGCACCTTCCAATCCAAGGGCTTCACGACGGTTTAGCGTAATCCACCATGCCGCTGATGTCGATGACAACCACCGGCTCATTACCCACCACCCAAGCATCATGCCCTGGCGGCAACAGCGACACTTCGCCGGGCCCAAACTCCGCCTGACTGCCGTCATCCATGCGCACAGCGAGTTTGCCGGAGATGTGATATTGCAAATGCGGTGCTTCGCAGCTCTTGGTGTTGACCAGCGGCTTGACGCAGGTGGACCATTTCCAGCCCGGCTGCAACGTCGCCAGGCCAAAGTTGACGCCGCCGAGCTTGACGAGATCCACGCGGCCCTTGTCAAAAGTTCGCGTTTCGTCCGGTTGGGTGAAGGCTTTCTTTTGCATGGCGGACATGGGAAGCGCTCCTTTCGTGATGTTTTGGCAGTTGACAAATACCTACGCTGGACGCCATGATTCGTCCATGAAACTCGAAGACATTCTCGGCTATCTGCAACAAATCGCCCCGCTCGACCTCGCCGCCGATTGGGACAACGTCGGCCTGTTGCTTGGCGATGCGGGCGCCGACACCAAACGCATCATTACGTGTCTGACGGTGACGCCCGCCGTGGTCGCTGAGGCCGTGGACGACAAGGTGAATTTGATCATCACGCACCATCCCATTCTATTCCGCGCCACGAAAAAGCTGACAGCGGCCACCACCGAGGGCCGTATGCTGCTCGACCTTGCTCGCGCCGGCATCGCGGTTTACAGCGCCCACACTGCGTTTGACAATGCCGCCGGCGGCATCAACGACATGATTGCCGAGCGCTTGCAACTGACGGAAGTGCGACCATTGCGACGGCGTAGTGTCCAGCAATTCAAAATCGTCGTCTTCACGCCGGAGGGCGATCTCGCCAAGGTTTCGGATGCCATGTTCGCCGCTGGGGCGGGGGGGATTGGACAGTACAACGAATGCAGCTTCCGCATTCCCGGCACCGGAACATTCTTCGGCACCGAATCCACCAATCCCGCTGTTGGCCAAAAAGGAAGGCGGGAAGAAGTTGCCGAAATCCGATTGGAAGTGATTTGCACGGCCGAATGCCTTGATACGGTGGTGGCGGCGATGCGTCGCGCACACTCCTACGAGGAGCCTGCCTATGACATTTATCCGCTGAAGCCCACGCCGGCTGCCGTCGGCGAAGGCCGCTTTGGGCGCTTGGCCAAACCCATGCCGCTCGGCAAACTCGCCAAGTCGGTGCAAAAGGCCCTGGCAGCCAATAGCGTGCAGGTGGTCGGCGACGACAAGCGACTGGTGCAGAGCATCGCCATTGTCTGCGGTGCCGGCGGCGAAATGCTGCGCGATGCCCAGTCAGCCAAGTCGGACATGTTTCTGACGGGAGAAATGCGGTTTCACGACTGCCTTGCGGCAGAGGCGAGCGGATTAAGTGTGCTGCTGCCAGGACATTACGCAACGGAGCGGTTTGGCATGGAGGAGATGGCCGGGCGATTGCAAGCGCAGTTTCCGGCATTGAAAGTATGGCCGAGTTCACGGGAACATGACCCCGTCAGCTAGCTTGCTCCGGAGATCCTGAAACCCATGCCCCGCATTCTCTACTTCAACCACGATAATCCCAATCCGTCCGGCGGCGTGCGCACCATCTACACCCATGTCCGTCACCTCGTCCGCAACGGCTTGCCGGCGTTTGTGGTACATGGCTATCCCCAAATTAGCCCGCGCTGGTTCAACGAGGATGTGCCCAGGCTCTACTTGCAGAGCGGGCTAAAAGTGAAGCCGGATGACGTGGTGATTATTCCGGAAGATCTCTCCAGCGCGCTCGAGAGCCTCAAATCGATTCCTGCCAAAAAAGTCGTGTTCTGCCAAAACCACTTCGGCATCTTTGCAGGATTGGGCCAGCATCCATCCTGGCAGGAGCTAGGCATCCACAAGGTCTTTTGCTGCTCCGATGTCGTCGCCGACTTTCTCCGGACAAACTTGGGTTGGCAGGATGTTCCTGTCGTGCACTGTGCCATCGACCATTCTTTGTTTCGGCCTGCGTCCAAGCTGCTGCAAATCGCCTGCATGCCGCACAAACGCCGCCTGGAAGCCGATTTTGTTTTGAAGCTCACACACCGTCTTCTGGGAAATCCGGCCGACATTGGTTGGGCGTGGCTCGACGGCGCCAGCGAAAAGGACGTGGCCAGGGTTTTGGCGGAATCGGCGATTTACTTGTCTATGAGCCATTTGGAGGGCCTCGGTTTACCGCCGCTGGAAGCCATGGCCAGTGGGTGCGTCGTGGTGGGCTTCCATGGCTACGGCGGGCTGGAATATGCCACGCCCCAAAACGGCTTGTGGTGCGAGGAAGGCAACCCTGTTGCCTGTGCCCACATGCTCAAGCGTGCAGTGGACCTGGTTCGGCAGCGAAGCCACGAAATGCAGCAGTTGGTGGATAATGGGCTGCGCACGGCTTCGTGTTACACATTGCAGCGCCAGGAACAGGAGTTGTTACGATTCATGCGGACGATGCTTGACAGTGGTTGAGGCCACTTGACAGTTGTGTTCACGACATCCATTTTATTAGCGTTTCCGTGCGTTTCCCATACGGCGGGTTGAGCATGCCCACCGCATTGCAGCGGGATTGCAGGAACACGCCCTTGCGTTTGGAAAACGTCAGAAACCCGTCTTCGCCGTGGTATTGCCCCATGCCGCTGGGGCCGACGCCGCCGAACGGCAAATCCTCCTGCGCAAAATGTAACATGGTGTCGTTGATGGTCACACCGCCCGCGGGCGTGGATTCCAGAATGCGCTGAATGCGGCGGCGGTCATCGTCGAAATAATAGAGCGCCAGGGGCCGTGGCCGCGCAGTCACGTAACGCAACGCTTCGTCGAGATCGCCGTAGGGCACGAGTGGCAACAGCGGGCCAAAGATCTCGTCTTGCATGACGAGCATGTCGTCATTGACATTTTGGAGAATGGTCGGCGGGAATTTCCGGGCCGATTCGGATTGGCCCTCCATCAATGGCATTGGGCTTGCCCCCTTCGCGACTGCGTCAGCCAGGCAACTCGTTAGCCGTTGGTAATGTCGAGCATGGATGATCGAACTGTAATCCGGGCCGGATGCGCCGGCTGGATAAAAACGTCTCACTTGTTCCTGGGCAGCCGCGGTGAACGCTGCCTCTTTGCCGCCCGGCAGCAAGACGTAGTCAGGTGCAATGCAGCTTTGTCCGGCATTGAGGCATTTGCCCCAGAGAATGCGCTGTGCCGCCAAATCCACAGGATAATGCGGGCCGACAATCGCCGGCGATTTGCCGCCGAGTTCCAAGGTGACCGGGGTGAGATTAGCCGCCGCTGCCTTCATCAACTCTCGGCCGACCGCGCCGCCTCCGGTGAACAGCAAATGATCAAACGGCTTGGCGGCGAAAGCCCTGGCCACGTCGACCCCGCCATTGACCACGGCGATTTGATCGCTGGAAAAACTGCCGGCAATCAGCTCGGCGAATAGCTGCCCAAACGTCGGAGTGAATTCAGAAATCTTGAGCATGGCCCTGTTGCCCGCGGCCACTGCTGCGACCAATGGCCCAACCGCCAACAGCAACGGATAATTCCAGGGCACAATGATCCCCACGACTCCCAGCGGTTGCCTGAACACACGAGCCCGGCCGAATTTGAACCACACCGACACGGGTTTGCGTTCGGGCCGCATCCATCGGGCAACATTGGCTCGGGCATGCCTGGCCCCGCGGACGGCTGGCATCAACTCGAGAAACTGAGTTTCGTGATAGGAACGATGACCAAAATCAGCACTGATCGCGCCGGCGATGGCATCGCGGTTGCTCAGCAGCAGACGGCACAGGGCGTCTAGTTGCGCCCGCCTGTCGCGAGTGGAGGGATAGGGATTGCGCTGGAAGGCTAGGCGTTGGTTTTGGAAGACGGTGTCCAAATCGGCGATGGCGGAAGTTGGAGGCTGAGTCATGATTATCCTTGGGCGTGAGTATCCATGGGTGAGGAGGCACCATGAATTTCTGTCATTGCCTGACAGAAATTCATGGTATGACAATCACTTCTTGAGCACGCCGAAAAGCAATTTCTGGCAGGTGTGTGTCGCCCAACTGCGAATTGGGCGGAAGCGTTTGAGGCCCTCATTTCAAACCCAACTTCTTCACATCAGCGTCCGACAATGGCCGCATTAGAGCGTCCTCGATGCTCTGGCCTGCGTGGACACCGTAAAACTGCTCGCCGATCAACAAGTAACCTTTGCCCCCTTCGACTTTCAGTAGTTTGCCGTCCTGCAACTCCTTGGCCAATTTGTCGGCGTCAACAATTACAAATCCTTTGTTGGTGCGTTTAATCGCAAGTCGCTGATACTCAAGCCGTGCCATGCAGGCAATGATTGCTTCAGCCAGCGTTTGCTCCTTTGGTTTGCCATCGACGACAGGCGTGCGACATGTAATCGACCCCGTAGGAGGTTCCTCGCTCGCCACTTCTATTGGCAAACCTGTTTGCTCGCGGATCCATTTGAATACCAGCGAGCATGGCGTGACATGAAAGTCCAATACCACAAGCTTGTCAAGCACTCCCGGCGCTTCATCTTTTTTTGCCAATCCCTTTACGCGCTTGCCGTCCTTGGTAATTAACTTGCGTTCTAATGCGTCAGCGGGAGTAAGCGGGTTCCGAAGCGAACCGCCAAGTGCTTCGCCCACGGAAATGGCAAAGATAAGCGGACCCACCTGCGCGTACATTTCTTTGTCGCCAACCGCAAGAATCGTGGCGTCGTGCAACAGGTGCTTTACGTCGGTGTCTTTGCCCAAAAGGTAGGCATCGGGGCGACGAAGCAAGAACATTTGTGCCTCTGCCAACACAGCGTTGAACAGCTCCCGCAAATCTGCTTCCGAATACTTGCGCACGCCCTTGTCGGTGCGCGGAGAAAACAGCGTCATGCCTCCTGGCATGGAACCATCAATTACCACTCGGACGCCGCTACAATCGCTTAGTAAATCGAACACACCCTCCCACATGCAATGGCGCATCTCAAGGCCGTATTTTTGGTCCGTCAAACCACCTTCGAACGGCATGGCGCGTGCAAGCTTGCGAGCATCCAGGCGTTGCATGCAATAATACCAACCGCAATCCACCAGCTTGAGTTTTTGCGTCGCCAGCGCCTTGTTCAAAACTTCAACGATTTCCGCCAGTTTCAACTCCGGCGGTTTGCCGTCGCCCGGTGCGGGAAAAGTGAGTGTGCCACCCGGCAGCTGGCTAGACACCACGGGTTTGCCACTGGAATCTGTCAGCCACTCCAGAACTTGAGACCAGGGCTTTTCCTGGAGATTCAAGGAGGCTTTGTCGAATTTCGTCCCCAAGGGTTTGTCCAATGGCAACTTGGCCAATTCTCTGTCTGTCATGCCACCCAAGATTGCATCTTCAATCCGCTGATTTAAATGGACGACGAAGTATTTTTCATCTCGCCCAAGCACCATGTCGCGTGCTTCGATTCGGAACACCTTGAAACGGGGGCCGTTTTCGAGATCAGGCAATGTCTTGAAGCCGGGTCCGGTTCCTAGACGATGTCGTCGCGTGTAACTGGTAGGGTTAGCCGTGAGCATGGCTTCCCAGCGGTCTCCATCTTGGAGAATGAAAGTCAATCTCCAATCGGGCTTGTTGGCGGCTTTTTGGGCAGGCGCAGGGGTCGCGGTGAAGCACCAAACAGCAACGCTGGCGCTTGCTACCAACATCAATCCGCAATAAGCCCGGAATCTCATAGCGGCCACGTCCTTTCACTCCAACTACTTGGTCGGAATCACCCGGCCGCTCAATTGCCCCGAAGGGGCCAAACATATCAGCCCAGGGCAACGCCCTGGGAAAAGGTGGCGGGTAGATTCTTGCCCCGAAAGGGCGAAACAATTTGCCGGCAACACGTTTGTTTCGCCCTTTCAGGGCTTGGTGCCAATTTTGGCCTGAAACCCAGGGCGTTGCCCTGGGCTTTGATGTTGAAGCCTTTCAGGCTAAAGAGCAAGTTGCAGGTAAGGCTCGATCACTTCGCCTTCCCACTCCCACTCGCCGTCATATAGCGCTGCATCAGCGCATACTGTGCCGCCATCGAGTGAGCCACTTCGCGCGTCCAGTACGCGCTATTATGCGCCCCTGGCGATTGACCAAACGTAAACGTGATCTTGTTGTCCATCATTAGCTTGGCCAGATCTTTGTTGGCCTGAATAAGTCCGTCCTCGGTGCCGCAATCGAAATAGATGTGCGGCATCTTGTCCTTGGCGACCTTGAGGACCAGCTTGAACGGGTCGTTGTTGTCACATTCCTCGACGGTCGTGAACATGGTGCCCTTGGGCGTGCGTTCGGCCGGGCTGCTGAAGCCTTCGATGCCGATCTTGGGATTGATTTTGGTGTCAGGCGCCTTGGCGGTCTTGGCGGCCTTGCCGGATTTGATGGCGTCGGCCCGCTGCTTGGCGTAAGCGACGGCGCCGGAGTGGCTGCCGATGGAGCAGAACAGATCGGGATTGCGGAGGCCGACGGTGAGGCCGCCGAAGCCGCCCATGGATAGGCCGTTAATGGCCCGGCCTTCGCGCTTGGCGATGGTGCGATAGGTCTTGTCGACGTGCTGCACGAGATCCTTGGCGATGCAATCTTCCCAGTTGTTCTTCTGGCCGTCTTCGCTTTTGGCCCAGTTGACGTACCAGGCGTTGCCGCCGTCGGGCATGACGACGATCATGTCGTAGTTGCGGGCGTAGGTGGGCACGCCCATGCCGGCCCAGTTGGTGTAGTTGCCGGACAGGCCATGCAAAAGGTAGAGCACGGGATAGCGCTGCGTGCCCTGCTCGTACTTGGCAGGCAGGACGATGTTGTACTTGAGCTTGCGGCCAACGGCGGGGCTGTCAAAATCGACTGTCTTGACCGGCAGCGGCTGGGCGAAGACGGTCGTGGGCAGCAGCAGCCAAATGGCTATGCAGGCCAGGAGGGAACAGAGTCTGCGTATCATGGATGTCACCTGGAAAGGAAAGTGAGAAGGCAACGCGCCTTGGGGACGGAGCGCAGTTATAACCGCCGGATGGATGGGAAGCAAGCAGCCGCAGTGAAATTCAGCGCGGGGTGGTTAAGTCGATGGCGGTGTAGGTTCCGCCCGTAGTGCGAGCCAGCACCTGCATGGGCATGCCAGGCGAACCACAATGGATGCGGGTAAGCTCGATGGTATGAAAGACGGCGTGGGTGGTATTGAGCCGGGTGATTGTGATTTGTTCCGCCTCGGTCAGGTCGTCAGCGTCGGTCAAGAAGTAAATCACATCAGGCCGCATTCGCAGGGCCACGGTCAACGCCGGCAGGTGTTTGGTGCCGCCGACTGGTTCCAAATCCCGGAGCGCCTCCGCCGCGCAGCCGACATTTTCAGGCGTTGCCGGCACCAGTTCGTCCGCATGGCCAACGAGGATGTCGTCCATGCTGTTGTAAACGATAACCTGAAAACTCGCGTCGGCTGGGAGTTGGCGCAGACTTGACAACAACTCTTGCTTGGCGGCGTCGAGCCTGCCTTTTTCGCCCATGCTGCCGGAACGGTCCAGGACGTAGACGACCTTCGCGCTGCGCGTGGCCACGCCGAAGAAGGAAGTGGTGAAGCCATCCCCGTTAGCGCCATTGCCGCCTTCACCGGAACCGGCGACGGCTGGTGGGCCAGATGTTGAGCCAGCATTGCCGGGCACGCCACCAATGGCTGGGCCGAGTTGGGCAGAGCCAATCGAAGTGACAGGAATTGGTATCTCAACCCCAGACGGAGTGAACAATCCCGTCGAAGTTGATGAAGGGTGTTGACCTGCAAGCAATTTATCCGGCCCGCCGCCGGTCGCGAGTGGTCCGCTGAGGACAAAACAGGTTGGCGCGCACTGGGGCGGCGCCGCTTCAGCGCCGCGGCAAGGCAAACGCGTCAGCGCCAGGCCTATGCCGGCGTGCAACAGCAGCGACGCCAGCACGGCAACCATGATGCGCGGCCTGCTTGGCATTCGGCATTACCTTTTGGTTTGTCGATCAAGCTCCGTGAAGACCTGCACGCTGGTCTGCTGGTCCTTGCGGTTGTCGAGCCACTCCATCGACACATGCGTTTGCTCGCGGCCATCGGCGGCGCGCTGACTCTTGAGCATGAGGGCAAATTGCAATCCCGACTTGGATTTGCTTTGCACCACAACCGTTGCTCCGTCAGGAACGACGGTGGCTTCCAACCCGGCTTTCTTCAATGTCGCTTGCAGCGTCAGGGCCACATCGGCCGGCTTGCCGTCCACGACGCGCACCTCGCCGGCGGCCTCGGCGGCTGGCAGCCCCATGTCCAATCCCAGGTCGAGCGCTGTGCACCCGGCCAGTCCCAGCAAAAAGCCGCCCACGGCGCAAAGCGCCAGGCTTGCCCGGTTCATGGCGTTCTCCTTTGTTTTCCGTTAACGGATCTTGAGCGGCGAGGCTTATAGCGATTAGCGGGCAATCGTGGAAGATCATTTTGCCACGAAGGTCATAAACGGCGCCTTCCGACGCCACGGAGAAGTCGCTAAGATAGGTGGTGCGATAGCCCGTAACACAATTGAACGGAGAAACAATTATGCCTGCCGTTGCCGTCAGAAGAAAGGCCCGCGTCAGAATCCAACAATTTGGGCCGCGAACCGCTGGCATGCTGATGACGCTGGGCGAGTTCGATCGCGCCGAGCGAGTCGCCGAGTTTGTGGACGGGTACAGATATGAACTCATCAACGGAGTATTAATCGTGTCGCCGAGTCCATTGCCCCAAGAGCGCGGTGCGAACGATGTTTTGGGGCGCTGGCTGTTGAACTATCAAGAAGATAACCCTCAAGGCAGTGCTCTAAACGGAACCCTGCCCGAGCAAACTATTCACACGCCCATGAATCGCCGCATCGCGGACCGCGTTATATGGGCGGGCCTTGGCCGTAAGCCAAAATGGATGACTGAAACTCCCACCGCCATCGCTGAATTCGTCTCGTCCGGCAAACGCAATTACTTGCGCGACTACGAAGAAAAACGCGATGAATACATGGCGATGAAAGTCAGCGAATACTGGGTTATCGATCGCTTTCAACGCACAATGACGGTTTTCACCTCCGTCGCCGGCAAGTTAAAAACACGCGTTGTCCGCGAAAAACAAACTTACACCACACCACTCTTGCCAGGATTTGAACTGCCGCTGGCTAAACTGTTGGAAGTGGCCGATGCTTACGCCGGCGAAGGTGACGATGACGATCTCGAATGATCGGCGTAGCCATTTCCGCCTTCCGCCTTGCGACTCGCTGAAATATGGGTATCCTTGAAGTGCGGACAGAAGAGCGGCCCGCAATTTGCAACTCGCAATTCTCCAAGGGGGACGCACGATGATCGGCGCCTATTACCGCTGGATGTGTTCCTTGGCCTTCATTTGGCTGGCCCTGACAGCGCAGCAGGCCGCCGCCCAGCCGCACAATGACACGATTGCGACGCCAAACCCCGCCGATGTCAAAGCACTTGAAATATACCCTTCCAAGGTCATGCTGCGCGGCCTGGATGATTCGCAACAGCTCATCCTTTCCGCCGTCTTGTCGAATCGGCAACAGGATTTGACTGCCGATGTGAAATACGAAGTCGCCAACGCTGCGATTGTTCGCGTCACGAGTACAGGCCGCGTTTTGCCGCTTACCAACGGCGCTACCGAAATAAAGGCGATTTTTGGCGACAAAGCCGTGACAATTCCCGTCGCAACCGCGGATTGCGACCTCAATCTGCCGGTCAACTTCGGCAACCAAGTCGTGCCGATCTTCACCAAACTCGGCTGCAACGCCGGCGGCTGTCATGGCAAATTGGGCGGGCAGAACGGCTTCGCCTTGTCGCTGTTGGGTTTCGACGCGCCGTTTGACTTCAACGCCATCGTCAAGGAAGCCCGCGGCCGCCGCGTGCTGCTCACCTCACCAGAACATAGTTTGTTGCTGCTGAAAGCCTCGGGCCAGATCGCTCACGGCGGCGGCAAACGCTTTGACGTGGACTCCGACGAGTACAAGATCATCAAACGTTGGATAGCAGCCGGCACGCCGACGGGAAACGCCAAAGATCCGGTCGTCACCAAGATCAGCGTTTTTCCCGAGCATCGTGTGCTGGCACGCAAGGGCCGGCAGCAGCTCACCGTGCTCGCCCATTTCTCCGACGGCACCATCGCTGACGTGACGCACCGTGCCCAGTATGTGAGCAATGAAGAGGACATTGCCATTGTGGACGGGGCGGCCCTGGTCCGCACTCTCGACCGCAGCGGCGAGGCGGGCATCATGGCCCGCTATCAAGGCCATGTTGCCGTGTTCCGCGCTACCGTGCCACTAGGCGTCAAGATTCCCGAATATCAATTCCAGCACAAGACTATTGTTGACCAGCACACACACGCCAAGTGGAAAGAGCTTGGCATCGTCCCGTCCGAGATGTGTAGCGATGAGCATTTCCTGCGGCGGGTGTCGCTTGACTTGACCGGCACTTTGCCGACGCCGGACCAGGTCAAGGCGTTCATGGCCGACAAGAACCCCAGCAAACGCGATGTGTTGATCGACAAGCTGCTGGAAACGCCGGAATATGCTTACTTTTTCGCGAGCAAATGGGCCGATTTGCTCCGCGTTAAACGCCGCAACCAACCCGGGCGAGCCTTTGGCACCTTCGCGTTCCACGACTGGATTCGCGAATCCATTGAATCGGACAAGCCGTATAGCCAGTTCACCCGAGAAATCCTTGCTGCCACAGGCGGCGAAGCCGAGTGCCCGCCCACGGTTTGGTACAAGGAGATCAACACGCCCGAGCAATTCGCAGAC
>DASRAT010001057.1:0-4643 GCA_035638015.1 Gemmataceae bacterium
AGATTGTCCATCACGTAGAGCTGGTCGAACAATCCTTCGACCTCGCGCAGATAAAGCACCTTGGCACCTTTCCTGCCGCCGCCTTCGGTCAGCACTCCCTTGGGCCAGGCCGCGCTGAACTTGCCGTCGGGGTCGGACAAAGGCGGCATGGCACCAGGCAGTTCACCTGTGCCATTCCAGTAAACAATCGTGCGGGCGATGTTGGGGTCGCCCAACGGCACCAGCGCTCCCGGCATCGGGAAAACCGGCGCCGCATAAGCCGCCCCTATTACCACCTTCTCAGGCAAGCCTTTGTTGTAGAACTGGAGCAGCTTGAAATACTTGGCTTGCAGCTCGTAGGATTCCGATTGAATGGTCTCAATCTTGTGAAACTCAGGGTGGCGCAGCAGCAAGTCCAGCCATTGCGGCAACACTGTATCGCGGTAAATGTTGATGGCGTTGGGATCGGCGGCTGCGGTGTGCTCCACCTCGAAAATCGCCTTGCGCGCGGCCACGGCTTCTTGTGTCTGTTCTACCTGAGTCTTTTGGAAATGATCGCTGAAGTTGGTGAGGCCGCGGTAATAGTCGTATTTGGCCAGTATTTCCAGGGCAGTCTTGGAGCCGCGGCGGAGTTCCTGTTGGAGTTTTTTTAGCTCCGCCGGCTCGAAATAAAGATCGTTGCGCAGACCATAATAGCGATAGAGGTCGTGGGCCTTGCTCCAGGCGTCGCCGGAGTTGTATCTGCCGCTGGCACCCACCAGAATCGCAGGGCCGCTGGCGGAATTGCCGAGCTTGCCGCGGATGTCCCAGCCGCTGTCGTCGAACCAACCGTCTTTTTGCAGTTCCTCGGCGAAATTCGCCTGGCCATGGGCGGGATAGGCGCGAAAGATCACGGTGGTGGGGCGCGGCAAGCGGTGCTTCAGGCGGTCATAATCCTTTTCCTTGCCCGGTTCCGGCAGTGGTATTTGAGCGTAGGTGAACCAGGCTCGCCCACAGATGAAGGTGTCGAAATCCTCGTTGGCTGTGGCCAGGGAGGCGGTGCGCCAATCGGGATACGCGTGCGGCGACTTGGAATCCTGAGGCGGCAAGATCGGAAACTCGGCCAGGCGGTCGGCCTGCCGGCGATCCTCGACGCGGCCGGGAATGTCCTTGTTGTCCGTCAGAAAGCCAATGATGGCTTGCGGTTGTTCAAAACCTACCAGACGCTCACGCAAGCGCCGCACGAGGCGGGGGTGGTTTTCACAAAACGTCTTGAACTTTTCGAAATCGATTTGTTTGCCTTGCGTGTAAAACTGGTCGGGATTGCGTTCCGATAGGGGAATGCAGCTCATGTCGAAAAGGCAACGCAGCGTTTTGTTCTCATCGCTTTGGCCAATTTTGAATTGGTAAGTGTGGCCGATCTCGAAGCGCATCTGCGGATCGGCGGGCCAGGGCCGCGGCGGCACCGCCTGGCCGGGGTCGTTTTTCTCCTCGCCTCGGCAGAGCAGCGTGATGCCGCGGGTGATGTAGTAATATTTGTCGCGGACGCGGTCGCATTCGACGGAGACGTTGAAGGCCAGGTTCCAGCCTTGATAAAGCCAGGGCGACACGAAACGCGGCTGGAGGTGAGTCAGTGAATCGACGATGACTTCCAATTCGTTCCACTCGTGCTTTTTTTGCCTTTCCTGCGCGGCCAGCCAGAGCGAGGTGACCGCGACGCCGCGAGCGCCGCTGAGCGTCAAGCGCACTGTCGAGCTAGTGAGATCTGCCTTGCCGCGGCCGACGTCGCGGAGAATCAGGTCATCAGCCTGGGCGTTGATAAACTTGCGGTGAAGCAGCGAACCTGTGAAGAGCAAGAGGATCACCACGAAATAGATGATCTTGCGATAGGCGGCGCGTTGTTCGTGGGTGCTGGCCATGTCTCGCCCTTATCAATGCTAAGCCGCAAGCGGCTTATGGATTCGCAATTTCCCGCGATTTCATCAAGTAATACGACAGCAGCAACCACGGCGTCAGGTAAGCCACCACCGGCAGAATATGATTGAGCAGCAGCAGTGTTCCCCAGGTGATGTCGAAACCATTGCCGACGTATTCATTGGGATAAAATTGACCGACGTCCGGCAGCAGGTGCATGATGAAGCGCAGCCACCAGCGGTAAATGGCGTCGCCCTTCAGCATGGCGTCGATCGTCGCCGACTGCAGGTCCAACGGTATGTTCGCGGATTGATTGTGGGCCACCCTGTACATCGCCTCGAACGGTCCGCCCCCGTCATTGCGGCCCTCAGACAACGATTTAATGAACGGCAAAAACATGCCGGAGATGCACAGCAGCGCCGTCATGAGCAAGCTGACAATGCCCGTCAAATAAGTGCTGCAAACCACCGCCAAGCCCAGCACCACACAAGCGATCAAATAAATGCACAACGACCCCTTGAAGAAATTCAGCCAAAACGGGCGGTCGTCCACCAGCAAATAAAGGTCGGCCTTCGACATGCCGACGCGCTGGAAGCGACTGGACCAATCGTTTTCGACATTGACGAAAATCTGCATCAGCGGCGGCCTATCGGAGTCTGGCGTTGATTTGCGGGCCTCGCCGCTTTTTTGCAGCGTCTTGAAGATCTTGGCGGGGATTTCCAGGACTTGGGTGTGATAGTCGTAAACGCTAACTGCCTCGATGCGGTAAACTCCGTGTTTCTCGAAAAGCTTCCAATCAATTTCTTTCTTGGCCTGGGCATTGAGTTGGTCTAGTTCTTCACCTTGCTTGCCGGTGGCTTTGATGCGTGCTGACGCCGCGTCGAACTCGCGTTTCTTTTCTTGACTGAGCACGCCGGTCGGCTTGAGCAGGTTTTCCACTTGCTCGGGCGATAGCTCTCCCCTGGCGAAGGTGAAGGAGCAATTGACGCCCTTGTCTTCCAGCCCCTTGGTGGTGCGGAAAACGTCAAAGGCGTACTCCAGGCGGATCAGCTCCATGTCATCGCGGTCCACCAGGGCCGCCGGCAATTCGTCAAATTCCCAGACGGCGTATTGCACTCGCGGATTGGACGCCTGCGGATCGGGACCGCTGATATAGCTGCGATAGTTCCATTCCCGGCCGACGTTTTCGCCTTCTTTTTGTCGGCCGGGCCCCTTGCTGGTGTTGAAATAATACAGCTCGGAACCATACAAAGGCACGCGGGCATGGTAGCTTTCTTCGCGGGCTTGCTCGGTAAGACCGCGGACGACGTAAACATAGCTGACACAAGTCAGCAGGAGCACCTCGGCAAACAGCAGCAAGGCATAACCCAGGAAACGACCCAGCACGATTTCATAGCGCTCCACCGGCTTGGTGACGATGGTGAACATGTTTTGGTTCTTGAGGTCCGCGGGGATGCTGAAGGCCCCCAGCAGCCCGGCGCTGAGAATAAATAAAATCGACATAGAAAAATAAGCAATGCCCACGCGATTGCGGAGTTGGTCGTCAAGCCGAGTGGATATGAACTGATCGGCATAAAGATAAATGAGCGGAATGATGAGGCAAACCCAAACAATGCCGCGCGACCAGGCTTCCTTGATGGCAACGCGAGCGATTGCCCAGATGCGACGTGCAATGATGCGTTTCTGAGCCAGATCGCGGCAGATCGGCAGGACGCAAGCGGTGAGGGCCGCCAAACCAGCCAGGCTGAAGGCCCATTTTTGGGACTTGGTGTAGACCTCCGGTGGCGGGTCGTTGGCTCGGCGACGGTCGGCGGGCCGCAGCACATTGGTTTCGGGCACATACCTCTGCACGGAAACAAGAATGCCAAAGATTACCAGAAACACTGCGGCGATAATGCCGAGCGTCATCATACTTGTATGCAGCTTACCCCAGGGACTTCGCTGACGGAATTCGGGGACGACGGCGTAGGAAAGACCCACGAGCAAGAGCCAAATGAAAGCATAGACGCCGGCGTCTTGCAGCCACTGAGCGATGGCGCTGAGGAGGCCGCTCCAGTCGAGGGGCGGGCGTTCAATGACTAGGGAGGCAAAAATTATCATAAAGGGAGCTTCAAAACAAATTCAAAATCCCAAATCCCAAACAAAACCAAAATTCAAAAAAACAAATGACCAAAACAAGTACCGGGATCACTCGCTCTTGCGAATGATTGCGCCGAAAATGCTTGCCAGTTCGTGGCTTTCTTGGACCAACCTGGCTCGTTCGGATTCCAGAGTTGCTTCCTGGCCGGTCTCCAACAAGCGCAACCAATAACGAGATTCCTTGGCCTCTTTGCGAGAAATACGGAGCCGCATCAAGAAGTCCTTTTTGCCCAGAGCTTCATTGGCCTCCAGGTAATTCGCGCCGACCGAACCGGAAGCTCTGACCAATTGTTTGACGTCCTCGACGTTACACAATGTGCGAGGCAGACGCTTGACAAACGCCCTGACTTGTTTGGCGAATTCAAAAGTCCGGGTTTCCAAATCGTAAGTTTTGACCTTTGGTAGTTGGCTCATACTGGGCTTGCCGTTTTGAATTTGGTTTTTTGGCCATTTGGATTTGTTTGGGATTTCGGATTTTGAATTTAATGGAATCCGCTGCCGTTATTCCTTCACCCGTTGCTCAACTTTGTCCGCGACCTTCACTGGAATGCGACTGGCATCCTTGTCCAATTCCGGCAAGTACCTTCTTCCCGGATGTGCCTTGCTTTCTTCCACGATCCGCAGGAACAGGT
>DASRAT010001058.1:0-9598 GCA_035638015.1 Gemmataceae bacterium
TTTTGCCCTTCCTCGACGGTCACCGCGGCGACGAAAGCGGCGGGCGGCGCCGCGCCGTCACGGTAAAGCTTGTAAGCCATCGCCTGGCCGCTGATTGGCATGGGCACGCGCGGCACGCTCTGGTCGCTGATGAAATTGAGAGCCGGCCGGTCATCGTCGCCACTGAGATAACCAATGGTACGGCCGACCAGGGCAACGTAAAACGAGTTCTCCAAATAGTTGTTCCAGATCGGCCAGCCTGGCAGCGTTGTAAACAAAAGCACCCTTCCAGCTCGGCCTCGCTTTTTCTCAACAACTTGCTCGACTAATGCCGGGTGGTTAATGGCGTCCGCATAACGCACCAGCACTTGCACCTGCTCCTTTCGCGGCTCTGTCTGCCAATAGAGGGTCGCCGCGCGCGGGTATTCCACGAAATCCCACTTGCCAAGCCGCCACTCTTGAAAGGGATGCAACAGCGGATGCTTGTAAATGTCGCCCTTCCAACCCCAATCGACACCCGGCGCCTTAGCATCAACAATCTTGTCCAGCGTCGCCGGCAACACCTCTTGAGCGGCCTTGCCGTTGTAGCGATCCTTGTTTGACTCCTGCGCGGGCGGAATGACGCCAATGCCGCCACCTTTGCCCGCATAATCGGCCAGCGCGTTCCACAGCTTGTCATCAGGTTCCTTTAAGGCACACAAGAAAACGGCGGCATATTTGTTGAACATGCCTGGGGCTTTTTCGCCCAGTGAAGTTGGCGTCTTGATCTCACACCGATAGCGGGCCGCGCCGAAATGATTTGCCTCGATGGCCCTGGCCCATGTTTGAACTTGCACATCGCTCGGTGAATCGGCCAGCACCAAGACATTACGAAAGGCAAATGTCAGATAGCGTGCATTATTAATGGGCAACTGATCACCGGGCGTGGCAATCACCTTGACCTGATGGTGCCCGAGTTTCAACTTCGACTTGTCCAAATCAAAATGCACATGTTCGCGTTTGCCGGCCTTTACATCGAGCGTCACGTCATGCGGCGAAGCGGTCGCGTCGCAAGCCAGCGTGGATCGAAAGTCCTCGCCGGTCGCCTGGATATCGGCTCGCAATTTGAACTGCGCCTCACTGTTGCCGTTGACCGGCGATTCCAGGAGCAACTGAAAATCAGTGAGAGCGCCATCGCGCGGCTGTTCCACGCCCACATCAACATAAAACGCTGTGAAGCCCGCTGAGTTTCGCAATGAGGTTTGCAGCGCAGTCGTCAGCTTGGTGTGATACTCTTTCGCGTTCTCGGGGACTGATTTGCTTTGTTGTTCCAGGATTGCCAGCAGCTCTTGCTGTTTGCCGCGAACCGCGGCCAGCAAGGGCTGCGTCCCCTTGTCGGGGTAATCCTCGGCACGCAAACTCGGCAACCGTTCTTTGAGATTTTGCAGCGCCCCGGTTAGACCCTCGACCGGAAAAGATTGAATCACCGTTGCCAAACGCTGCGGCAACTCGGCCAGCAGCTTTTCCTGTTCGCTGATTCCTGAGTATACCGACGAAAGCCGGTCAAATGTGGGCAGCACGTGGTTGGCCAATTCCTGCAAGCTCTTGCGTTCACGGACGTCCCAAGAAGCCACGGTGCGATCAGAAAAAATACACACCACCCTTGCCCGTTGGCCACGCTGGCTGTCGTCTTTGGTGACGGCAATCCGCGTCAGCAAATCGAGCGCTGCTGCCACGCGGGCACTGACGGTAGCGTTGGCGGAGTGCAATGTCAGTTGGCCAATTCGCTCGGCCGCTTTGTCGCGCTGAAGCCAATCGCCCTTGCCAATCGGCAGTGAATCGGCCGAGTCGAGAATGACGACCTCGCTGTTTTCGGGCAGCAGCTTGAGCATTTCCACGGCCCGCTTCTGAGCATCCTTGAGCCGCGATTGGTTAGCCGCGACAGTGTATTCCATACTGGCGCTGGTGTCGAAAATGAACACCGCCGCCACCGCCTGATCGCTGGGCAGGCTCCAGGGATTGTCCTTCACCTTCGGTTGTGCGAGCGCCAGGACAATGGCCGCAAGAAGCAAAACACGCATGGCCATGAGCAAAATGTGCCGCAGCCGGAGTTTGGTCAGATTGGTGCGATGGCGTTTGACCAAAAAACGGAAGGCGGGAAACAGCACGGTCTTGGGCTTTTGACGTAACAGTAGATGCAACGCCACCGGTATGCCGATGAGCAGTAAACCGCCCAGGAGTAGCGGGAAGGTGAACGTCATGGTTTGGATTGACTGCTAAAATCGTCGCTGCCGTTGCAACAAATACTCCATCAGCGCCTTATCAAAATTCACGCTCGTATCCATCGCCACATAATCAATCGCAGCTTTGGCGCATTCGTTTTTGTAGAAATTCTTGAACTCCGCCAGCGAACGCAAGTAATCGCCTTTCATGTTGCGGGCGTCCAGCGTCAGCTTGCCGCTGCCTTCGACCTCCTTGAATTCGATCAAGCCGTCAAAAGGAAAATGGGCTTCCGCCTCGTCCAGGATGTGAAACAAGATGATGTCGTGCCCGCGATGCCGCAAATGGTGCAGGCTCTTCATGACCGGCTCCGGATCGGTGAGCAGGTCACTAAACAGCATGATAAGCCCTTTGTTGCGAACCATCGCGGCCAACTGATGGATGCAACCGGCGATGTCGGTTTGCCCGGTCGGCTTCAGATTGGAAAGTAGCGCCAGAATGTTGGCCAATTGCGTTCGTTTGCTTCGCGGCGGCAGGGAGGCACGGATTTGCGTGTCAAACGTCACCAGGCCGACGGGATCCTGTTGATGGATCATCAGGTAGCCCAGCGCCGCGGCCAGGCAGATGGCGTACTCGAATTTCGTCAATTCCTGGCGATAGGTGTAAGCCATCGACTCGCTCAGGTCCATTACGAGATAGCCGGTGACATTGGTCTCAGCTTCGAACTTCTTGATGTAGTAGCGGTCGGTCTTGGCGAAGATGTTCCAGTCGAGGTCCTTGAGATCGTCGCCGGGGACGTATTTGCGGTGTTCGCTGAATTCGACGGAGAAACCCTGAAACGGGCTGGCATGCAAGCCCGCGAGAAAGCCCTCGACGATAAACTTGGCGCGCAAATCAAGCCGCGAGACCTGGCGAATGACCTCCGGCTTCAGATAGCGCTCGGCGCGGCTCATGGCGTTTCTCGCAAGAGCAAGGTGCCGTCGGCCTTGAAAAAGCCTTGATGGTCGATTTGGTAGACGCCGTCCGTCGCCGCACTCAGAAACCGGGCCAACATGCCGCTAAAGAAAACGGCGTCCGAATGGGACGGCTCCACAGGCCAACTGAAAAGCTGCGCGGTGGCCACGACACGCTGCATCAACCAACCCAGTTCCGGTCCGCCGTTGACTTCGACCCACGCGGCCCAGGTGTTCAACTCAGACCGTATACCGTCTTCCTCAGGAAGCCAACGGTCCAATTCGATGTCACCTGACAGCATGGGAAACTTGGCCTGGTACCAGCCGTGTGAGTCCTTCACCAAATGGCAAATCACATGGAGCGGCCGAAAATCGGGCGGGTCCGTTTTGTAGCCAAAGACGCGATACCAACACATGCCGTCGGTCATGCTAATTCCGCTCCCACAACTATTTGATCCACAATATCGGTTGCGTGATGGCCATGTTACGGCGAATCTCCAGGTCGGTCGGATCGGCCGGCAATTTTTTCCAAAGATCGATGTACTTTTGCTCTCTCAAGGCCATGCCCACAAACAGCAAACACGGCTGTCGCACCGGCCAGTCGGCCCAATTCTGCACGTCTTTGTTGTGCGGCCAGGTCGATTTGTCGGCCAGATAGGGATAAAGGTAGGCCATTCCCTGACCGATGCTTTGGCCGCCCATTAAATTAAACGTCCAGAGGTCGTCGTCCTTGCGCGACAAGAGCTGGCACAACGCCGCCATGTTATCCAGCTGGAAAATCGAATAGGCATAAGGCTTGGTGCGGGCCAGTTCCTTTGGAAAGCTGCCGTCGCCAGCCATGTGATTGGGCAAAAAAACCTGTTTGAATTGCCGCCGGCATTCCGCCAGCTTCGGTTCGTCCTGCGTGAATTGAGCATAAGCGGCGAGTTGAAGGAAGAAAGCGACCGAGTGATTGTTCTTGGCGGCGGCCTCGTCTTTTCCGTGTTTGCTGGTGGTCATCCATTCGGAGAAATCACGGAACCATTGCTTGAGGCCCGCATGTGTGTCCTTGGGAAAAGCAGGCGACTTTTGCAGCGCCGCAATGGCCAGCGGCACTTCCGTCAGGTGCAAAGCGTCGATGATGCCGATGCCGCGACCCGGTGAAACGCCCGGAATCGCCTGAGCATACTTCATGTGCGGGTTCATCCGCGTTTTCGGATCGACGAAGAAGACTCGCATTAGTTCGGCGGCTTTGACAGCATAGCGATCCTCATCGGTGATCTTGTAAGCCGCGCCGAGTGCAGCCACGGCGTCTTTCATTTCCCGCATGGCGAGCCGATGATGAAAGAAATTATTCGGGTTCGATTGGCCATCCTTCTGAATATAGGGCAGGCCGTCGGGCTTCTTGGGATCGGGCCACCAGTAATCGCCGTTGGAATAAAAATCGTTCGGCCCGCCCTGGCTGAGCTTGGCAACATGCTTGGTGATCGTGACCGGCTCCATCTTGAGGGCGAAATTGGCGATCTTCAAAATCCGATCGCGGTCGATGGCGGCCACGTCGACCGTAAGTTTCGGAGGTTGAGCGGTGGCAACTGCACCTCCGCAGAGCAAAACACCCACCGCCCACAGGGACGGCAGCCGAAAAACGTCGCGGAAAAGTAAATTGAACATTGCGTTGTTCCAACGAGCTTGCGGTCACGGCGTCATTTTACTCACAAAAAGACGAATCACGAAAGTGCGAAAGACGAAAGCACGAAAAAGGCATGTTTTTCGTGTTCTCGTCTTTCGCACTTTCGTGATTGGTTTTTCGGTTCAGCTTGACAACTGCCGCACCAAATCCACATAGCTCTCGCCCCGCCCTTCGATTTGAAGCCGTCGCGATGTTTCTCCCGTGATCTCCAACGTTACCCGTAAATGGTCCGCGGACAGACATGCCTCGACGCGATCGGCCCATTCCACCAGGCACACGCCTTTGCCCTCGAAATACTCGTGGACGCCCAGGTCGAACAATTCCGCGGGGCCGTTAAGGCGATAGGCGTCGAAATGGTAGATTGGCAACCGTGCGTCATACTCCTGGATCAACACAAAGGTGGGGCTGCTCACAACACTGCTGTCGGCGATACCTAAACCTTCCGCAATGGCGCGGACCATGTGCGTTTTGCCGGCGCCGAGCGGACCAATAAGAGCAATGACCGCGCCGGGAAAGAGCAAGCCACCCAAACGGCGACCCAGGGCTTGGGTCTCGCCAAGGTCAGCAAGTTCAGCCTGCAAATGGTGTAACGGGAGCATTTGCTGTTACATGGAAACGATTGAGCAAAGTAGGTAACAAATCGAAACAATTCGCCCGTGTCAAATTTCTCACTTTTGACCAGAATCTGTCAGCTGCGCAGCTGTAAATCAGGCGTCGAATCGCGCCAATCGCTACAATGTGACGTTTTTTCGTGGTTTTCTGGAAGCTGACGCTCAAGCGCCAATTGCCCAGCTGCATTGCGCGAGGTATGGTGGAGTTGTTGTGGATTCGTCCACAGCAATATATCGAGGCAGTGGCTGGGCGGCGCTCGCGTTGGGCAGCCGTCTCGCGCTGGGAGCCGCTGCCTCGATTTTCCTTTTATACTCATGCAACCCGCCAAGTCATCTTGGCGGGTTGTTTTATTTGGCCCATAGCTTGCGATCCAAACTCCGATAACCGATCGCTTCGGTCAAATGGGCGGCTTCAATCCGCTCCGCCCCTTCGATGTCGGCAATGGTCCGCGCCACGCGCAAGATGCGATCATGGGCCCGAGCCGACAAACCCAGCTCCTCCATGGCCGTTTTCAGCAGGTTTTGACTGGCCGCATCGAGCACGCAGTGGCGCCGCAATTGACGGCTGGTCATGCGGCCATTTAGACGATGGCCGTCGCCGCCGAAACGCTTGGCCTGTGCGGCCCTTGCGTGCAGAACCTGTTCACGCATTATCTTGCTGGATGTGCCGTCTTGCTTGGCGGCCAGCTCTTGATACGGCACCGCCGGCACTTCGATGTGCAAGTCGATTCGATCCAATAGCGGCCCGCTGATGCGGCTCATGTAACGTTCGATCTGCATTGGCGAACATTTACACGGCCGTTTGGCGTCGCCCAAAAACCCACACGGACACGGATTCAGGGCCGCCACCAGAATGAAACTGGCGGGAAAGGTCGTCGAATGCAGCGCCCGTGAGATGGTGACCTTGCCTTCCTCGACTGGCTGGCGCAACACTTCCAAACTGCGGCGATTGAACTCGGGCAACTCGTCTAAAAATAAAACGCCGTGATGCGCCATGCTGATTTCGCCCGGCTGCGGTATGGTGCCGCCGCCAACCATGCCGGCATCGCTGATGGTGTGATGTGGCGAGCGAAACGGGCGGTTCGCCATCAGTGATTCGCCCGGCGCCAGCCGGCCCATGGCGCTGTAAATGCGCGTCGTTTCCAAACTTTCGCTCGGCGTCAACGGCGGCAGAATGCTCGGCAAACGCCGCGACAGCATAGTCTTGCCGCTGCCTGGAGATCCAATCATCAGCACATTGTGATTTCCGGCGGCCGCCACGGTCATGGCACGTTTGGCAAACTCCTGGCCGCGGACGTCGGCGAAATCAACATCGTAACTATTTAGCTGTTTCGCCAAGTCCTCAATCCGCACGGCCACCGGCTCGGCGGCAAGCTGGCCTGACAAGATGCCGACCGTTTCGCTCAAGCTGCCGACGCCGTAAACCGCGACTTCGGTAACCACAGATGCTTCGTTGGCGTTGACGTTCGGCACGATGAGCCGTTTGATGCCGCGTTCGCGGGCCGCCATGCACATGGACAGTGCGCCCTTGATCGGCCGCACAGTGCCGTCCAGAGCCAGTTCGCCGACCACCGCGACATCGATCAGTTGCTCCGGCAACAATTGGCCCGTGGCCACTAACATGCCCAGCGCGATCGGCAAATCAAATGCGGTCGCTTCTTTTTTGAGATCGCCGGGCGCCAAATTAATGACCAGGCGCCCAGAATGCCTCTGGTAGCCGAGATTGGCCATCGCTCGTTCAATGCGGTGCAGGCTTTCCTTCACCGCCATCTCCGGAAGGCCGACCAGGATCGTTTTGGGCAAGCCCGGCGACGCATCGACTTCCACCTCGACGGGAAGCGCGTCGATGCCGACGAGGGCGAAGGTGTTGAGCTTGGCGAGCATGGGGTGCGTCGTCTCTTTTCAGCCGGGCTCTGGGTGTTCAAACTGTTGTAACGCATGGCGGGGCGGGCCGCAATACGCTGGGTTGGACCAAATCCTCCCGATTGCTGTCCAAAACCGGCGTACTCCCTGGTGAGCGGAATCGCGTTGGTTTCGCACGGCCGGCCAAGATGGGCCAGGCATTGTTCTTGTTGATGTTATTTCACCCCCGAGGAGTTGTGCCATGTACGGTAAAAAAATACTTTTTGGCCTCTTGTTTGTCATGGTGGCCCCATTTGTGGCGGCAGCCCAGCCCGCGCCGAATGCCAAGAGGTTTGACGTTGTAGTCAAGGACGTGGACGCCACGCTTCATGAGGATTGGTTCGGCATCTACCAGCAGGGCAAGAAAATCGGTTGTTCTCAGGACGTCGCGGAAAAGGTGACGGAAAAGGGTCAGACATTCTATCGCATCCGCAAGCTCACACAGGTGAAAGTCGTGGTTCTCGGCCAAAAGAGCGTGTTCACGCAAGTGGAAACACTCGACTTTGCCGCTCAAGCGCCGTTTGCCTTGCTGCGTGGCGAACAGGTCATCGACACAGGCGACCGCAAGATCGTTATTCGCCTGACGGCCACCGACAAGGGTTACGAGGCCATCCTTGCCAGCGG
Source organism: Gemmataceae bacterium (assembly GCA_035638015.1). Taxonomy (GTDB): domain Bacteria; phylum Planctomycetota; class Planctomycetia; order Gemmatales; family Gemmataceae; genus DASRAT01. The sequence continues at coordinate 7,938 of DASRAT010001058.1, forward strand.
CCAGAAAAAGATGCTCAACATCGATTACACGCTGGCCGATGCCCTGACGCCGCAGCTTTGGCTGAAAAAGGGACCTGTCACTGGCGATACCGTTGCTTTCCGTAGTTTTTCGTTTGAGGAGCTAAGCACCTATACGACCTCCTTGAAACTGCTCGACATCAAGCAAATCGTGCACCAGGGCGCCAGCATGAAGGTCCGCGAGGTGGAGCTTGTTGAAAACCTGGCCGCTGCCAAGCAAACTTCGGTCTTTTGCTACGACAACCATGGCCGCCCTGTATCGGGTCTCGCCAGTGGCCTGGAGATCCGCCGCGAAAGTGAGACCGAGGCCAAGAAGATCGAGTTTGGCAACGATGTCGTATTCACCAACATGGCCAAGCTGGATCGACCCGTTGGCTTGAAGACACAAGACGATGTCCTGAAGGTCAAGGGGCTGACGCTGCAAGCCAAGGGCAAGATCTATAGCCTCCTTCCCAACACTGCTTGCCAAAGCGTTACGCACGAGGGGAACGACGTTTACGTCGTCAAGATCGGCAAGCACTACGGCAAGAGCATCAAGGCCACCGATAAAGAAATCCAGGATGGGCTCGCGGAAACCGTGGACTTTCCCATTCACGACGCCAAGATTGTCGCCCTGGCCAAGAAAGTCATCGGCGACGCCAAGACCGACCAGGAAAAGGTCAAACGCCTGTGCAAGTTCGTGAACGAATACCTGACGTATGAAATTGTCCTGGCGCCCAGCGTTCACGACATCATCGAACGCAAAACCGGCGAGTGCAAGGCCCACTCCTTGCTCTTTGGCTGCCTGGCCCGGGCCGTGGGTGTGCCCACACGCGACGCCAGCGGTTATTTTTACCTGGGCGACACCGTCAAAGGCTTCGGCCAGCACTACTGGAACGAAGTGGTCATCGACGGGCACTGGGTTCCGGTGGACGCGACGATCGGCCACACTGATATTTTGCCATTTTATATCTGTGTCGGCACGGGCGCGGACGTGCTCAACAACATGACCCAGACCCACGGCAAATTGTCGTTTGAATTGGTGGATGTTTATCGGGTGCCGTAGGTTGCTGAAGAAGCAGGGCACGAAAAGTTCGAGAAGCGGCCGACAGCGGGGGAAAAGGGGACAAGGCTTGTCCCCTTTTTTCCTTCGTGGGCTTTGCTGCTCGATACCGCCGAATCCTTGACCCGCGCCCGTAATGGCTTGAATGCGTGAACCTGATATAAAGGCAATATCAGCAATGGGATGAAATCGCGGAACCTTGGTTTGAATTCCATTACTGGGGAGATCGTCATGGCCACCACGCGGGTTCAAAAAGCGTCGCCGGTCACGCCGAGCGAGAGCTTTGAGGAACGCTTTCGTAAGCTCGAAGCGCAATGGAACGCCGAAACGCGATTTCTTTCCGACCCCGGGAAAATCATGGGCCATCCAGCCATGCGGGCAATCGTTGCGCTGGGCGAAGAAGTGGCGCCGATTATCCTACGCACTTTTCCGCTATTCCCAGATCGAACTGGAGCAGAAGAAGCTGGATGATTTTGAACCGCCCGGCACGGCGCTCGGTGACTGGGCCTTAAAGCACCGCTTTACCCAGCCCGGCACCCATCAACCCTTGGTGAACTATGTTTACGCCGAGCACGCGCCCGCCAATGAAACTGTGCCGTGA
>DASRAT010001059.1:0-4040 GCA_035638015.1 Gemmataceae bacterium
CCGACCACGTCGGAAACCGACGTGATGCAGGCGCGGGCCGCCTGTTTGTCGACGATCACGGTGCAGGCGCCGCACAGCGCCTGGCCGCAGCCATATTTCGTGCCGGTCAGTCCGGCTTCGTCGCGGAGGAACCAGAGTAGCGGAAGATCGGGATCGCCATCCCAGTTCTTTTGCTGGCCGTTAATCTTCAAAGTAATCATGATCGATCCTCGCTCTTCGTAAGCTGCTGACGGTTGGCTTTGACGTGAGCGAAGAACGTTACGGTTACCGCTCAGCGTCGTCGCTTCGAAATTCCTTGCTATCTGGCTGGGATTTCTTTGAGCCACCCTCCTGATCATTATTATTGGCTGTTGTTCAGTAGGCCGCGCTTGGCGGATCGGCCGCCACAAGGCGTTCTATATTTGCTTCCGCATGTTTGGCGAAAGCGGGGCATCGGCAAAGAATTGCATTTGGTCAGCAACGCTGACGCAGCGGGCGCGAGCAAAAGTAATTGTCGTCAAACTTGAACGTTGGTGTCAGGACAAGATGTGGGGAACGCCTTTTCCACGTCGCCCGGCACAGCACGGACTTTCATCGTTTGCGCTCAACGAACATCGGCGTTCGTCGAACGCTTCGCGTCGGCTCCCGCAATTCGCGATTCTGTTCGCACGCGCATATAACGCACCGCACATCGCAGAAGGCTGAGCTGTTCTGCGAAATACGCATACTGTGCCAAGCTGCAGTGGCTATCGATTGAAATGCAGAGGACGCCCGTTATTGCTGGCTTTTCCTGGTATCGTTGATGCAACCGGAAGGGTATTGTGCAAAAGAGAAATTTGTTCGTCGCCTTTCTTTTGACCGACTCCCTCCTTCAGTTTGTGCCATGTGCAAATCCGATCAACCCACGACGTCGATCACAAGCACAGACGCGAAACTCGCGACAGCGATGTGTCAGGACCAGACGCGGCGCGCGCTCATCCTGACGGCTCTTGCCACGGGGGCTTGCCTGGCATCGTCCAGGTCTTCCATTGCCGAGGAAGATGCGCCAGGCAGCAATGAGCGGCCTCAGAAAGCTGACGTTCTGGTTTTCTCCGAAGGAGACCGAGCGGGCGAGGTGATCAAGCCGCAGGATCTGAAAGCGGGTGGCCCGCCGGTGCGGGCCTGGCCGAAGGATCCCAAGACAGCGGTTGTCCGCAAGGGCTCGCGCCTGAACGAGGTGCTCGTCGTAAAACTGGACCCGGCCGAGCTGGATGAAGAGACGCGCTCGCGCGCTGCCGGCGGAGTCGTGGCGTATTCGGTCATCTGCGTCCACACAGGCTGTCCGATCACGGCATGGGTGAAGGCGGCAGGCAGCGACAAGGACGTGTTCAAATGCGTCTGCCACAATTCGGAATATGACCCCAGGCAAAGCGGGCAAGTTATCTTTGGACCGGCGCCCCGGAGTCTGCCGGCGCTTCCATTGGCGGCAGACGACGCGCCACTGACGGTGGCAGCAACATTTGTTGGAAAGGTAGGTGCGCAGCAGGCCAGGTGACGGCCGCCCGCCGTCGATCCACGACAAGGAAAACAGAACTCGTGAGATGAAAACAAAGGGGAGGATTTGTTATGGCCTTGAAGCAATGGCTTTTGTCGGGTTTGCTCGCGTCCACATGCCTCGTTTCGATCGCTGCCGCAGGCCCGATCGAGAATTACAGCCCGGTGACGGCTGACAGACTCAAGAATCCGGAACCTGGCAACTGGATGCACTATCGCCGGACCTATGATGGCCAGGGATACAGCCCGCTCGACCAGATCAACACCTCGAACGTGAAAAGCCTGGTGCCGGTGTGGACGTTCTCGACCGGTGTGGTCGAGGGCCACGAGGCCCCACCGATCATCAACAATGGCGTGATGTTCGTCGCAACGCCGGAGGGGCAAGTGATTGCGCTCAACGCCAAAACCGGCGACGAGTACTGGCGATACAAGCGCAAGCTTCCCGAGGACCTCTTTCAATTGCACCCGACCAACCGCGGCGTGGGGCTGTGGCAGGACAAGGTGTACCTCGCCACGACGGACGATCATGTGGTCGCGCTCGAGGCCAAGACCGGCAAAGTGGTCTGGGATACCAAGGTTCAGGACTACAAGAAGGGGCAGTATCTGACCCTGATGCCCTTGGTCGTCGACGGCAAGGTGATCGTCGGCGGTTCCGGTGGCGAACTCGGCGTGCGCGGCTACGTCGTTGCCTTTGATGCCGACACGGGCAAGGAACTGTGGCGGACCTTCACCATTCCCGGCACGGGTGAACCAGGTAACGATACGTGGAAAGGCGACGACTGGAAAACGGGTGGCGGATCTGCCTGGATGACAGGCAACTACGATCCAGACACCAAGACAATCTATTGGGGCACCGGCAACGCCGCACCTTGGCCGGGCGACACTCACCCCGGCGACAATCTGTACACAAGTTCAGTGCTCGCGCTCGATCCTGATAGCGGCAAGCTGAAAACCTACTTCCAGTACCATCAAAACGATTCCTGGGACTGGGACGAGGTAGATGCACCAATGCTGGTCGACCTGCAAAAGGATGGCCGCACGATCAAGAGTCTTATCCATCCGGGACGCAACGCGATTTTCTGGGTACTGGAGCGCAAGCCGGACAGCATCAAATATGTAGCCGGCTGGCCATTTGTTCATACCGACGTCTGGAAAGGCATCGAGCCCGAGAGTGGCAAGCCGATTGTCGACCCGGCTCACAAGCCGATTATCGGCAAGCGGGTCGAATTCTGTCCATCCTTGTGGGGTGGCAAGGATTGGCCGTCGGCCGCGTATAGTCAGAATACCAAATTGGTCTACGTTCCGGCCAACGAGAATTTCTGCGGCGGCTTCACCGGCGAGAAAGTGCCGTTGGTCGCCGGCCAGCTCTGGCTCGGGACCAAGCCCGAGGATATCGGGTTGACGCCCCGTCCCGGCGCGACCCACTTTGGCGAACTGCAGGCGTGGGATCCGGCCACGGGCAAGAAGGCCTGGTCGCACAATTTCCCGAAGTCACAACTGTTCGGTTCGGTGACCGCTACCGCCGGCGACCTCATCTTTGTCGGCGGCACCAATGACCGGATGTTCCGCGCCTTCCATGCCAAGACCGGCGAACTGCTTTGGGAGCAAAAGACCAACTCCGGCATCATGGCCATGCCGATCGCCTATGAGGTGGACGGCACGCAATATATCGCCGTCCAGTCGGGCTGGGGCGTCGACGCGCAGCGCATCCAGGACGGATTGGTGGGCAAGGTCCCAGGCCTGGAGAACAACGTGCCGCAGGGCGGCGTCGTTTGGGTGTTCGCCGTCAAGAAGTGACCGCGAGAAAGATCCGGCGTCTGGCCGCTGCACAGGCAGTGTCCAGACGCCGCGCGTCACGTTTCATGACGTCCTGGTCGACCGTGCATACACGGGTTTCGTCAAGCCTGCTGTCCCGCGGCTTCGAGGATGAGCCGCGTGATTTCCTCGGGCTGTGAAATCAGGGAGAGATGACTGGCCTTCACCTCGATGGTCTTGGCTCCCATCCGTTTGGCCATGAAGCGCTCAAGGTCGGGATTGATGGTGCGATCTTCCGTCGAGACGGCGTAGTAACTCGGCTTCGTTCGCCATGCCGCGTGCGTTGTCTTGCCGGTAAGCAGGGCCTTATGGAATGGCTGCTGCACCGAATAAAGAACCTTCGCCTTTGCTGCAGGCAGGTCACCCGCGAAATCACGCAAGAAGGCCTCTTCGGAAAGACGCCCTTCATCGCCATCGAACACGATCCCTGCGCTCGCCGGCGGCGTCGGGAATGTCTTGGCCAAAGCGGTATAATCCTCACCGGCATCGGGCGCGCGCGCTGCCACATAGACCAGCGCAGAAACATTCGGATGCACGCCGGCTTCCGTGACGATCATGCCGGAAAAGGAATGGCCGACCAGAACCGTCGGGCCATCCTGGCGCGCCAACACGCGCTCGGCCGAAGCGACGGCTTCCGGCAGCGTGGTCAACGGATTTTGCACGGAAGTGGCGTTGAGACCCGCCGCCTGCAGTCGCGCAATCACTTCGGTCCA
>DASRAT010001060.1:0-7398 GCA_035638015.1 Gemmataceae bacterium
CGGCTCGACCGATGTGTGGATCGACGAACTGGAAGTTGGACCGGTGTTTGACACCCCAGCGTCAAAACCCGCCGTCAAACCCGAACTCAAAAACTCCATCCCGGCCTCCAAGCCGGCAGCCAGCAAACATGTGGAGTTCAACGGCTCCTCGCTGTTAGTGGACGGCAAGCGCTTCACCTTCCGCGGCATTCGCCTTACCGACACGCCGCCGGAAGACCTGCGCAACGCCGGTTTCAACACGCTGTTTGTCGAATACCCGTTTGACCCGGCTCAAATGAAAAAGCTGGCCGATCTTGGCTTCTGGATAGTGCCATCCATTCCGGTGGCAAGTGATGACGCGCGGGTTGTCTCCACGGAAAAATTACCGCAAGTGGTGCAAGGTTTCCCGGAGTTGGACTCGGTGCTGTTTTGGAACCTTGGCACCGCGCTGGCCTACGAACAAACGACGCTGGTGTCCCGCTCTGCTCAGACTATTCTGGCGGCGGACCGCTCTCATGCCGTGGGCGGCGACGCCTGGGACGGCCTGGGACGCTATTCCGCCAGTCTCAACCTGGTGAGTATGCATCGCTGGCCGCTCATGACCAGCATGGAGCTGACGCAGTACAAGGATTGGCTGGAAACCCGGTCACGCCTGGTGAATCCCGGCACCTTTATGTGGACCTGGATTCAGACGCACACGCCGGAGTGGTACACGCAATTGCTATACAACAAGGCGGCTGACGCTCGTTTTGACGAACCCATCGGGCCCCAGCCGGAGCAGGTGCGTTTGCTGACTTACCTCGCGGTCGGCAGTGGTTATCGCGGCATTGGTTACTGGTCGGACCGATTTCTGGCGAACAGTCATCAGGGGCGTGATCGCCTGCTAACCGTGGCGTTGCTCAATCAAGAACTGGAATTCATCGAGCCGCTGCTTAACACCGTGGACGGCGCACCGCAGTGGATTGACACCAGCGACCCCAATGTGAAAGCAGCCGTGCTGCGGACGCAAAAAGGCATTCTCGTGCTGCCAATATGGCTAGGCGGCAGCGCCCAGTTCGTCCCCGGTCAAGCGGCGACGGCCAAGTTGAAGATCACCGTGCCCCAGGTGCCGCCCAGTTTTTCATGTTGGGAGGTTACGCCCGGCGAGGTCCGCGGCATGCGGGCGGAACACGGCTCGACAGGAGGCATGCAGATCACCGTGCCCGAGTTCGGCCTGACCACAGCCATTGTCTTCATATCCGACCACGCCTTGCTCCAGCACTTTCAAGAACTTTGCTGGGCCAGAAAACAACAGGCGGCCCAATTCACCTACGAGCTTGCCGTGGCGGAGCTGGACAAGGTCGGCAAGATTGAGACCCAGCTAGTGCAAGCCGGCCATAAGCCGCCGCAAGACGGCCCAGCGCTAATGAAAGATGCTTACGACCGACTGAAAGACGCCAAGAATTACTGGGACAATCATCAATACAGTGAATGTTATCGAGAATCGCAGCGGGCTTTGCGGCCGGCGCGGATCCTGATGCGGGCCCAATGGGATGCCGCGGTACTCGAGCTCACCACGCCTGTAGCCAGCCCCTGGGCCGTCAGCTACTACACCCTGCCCAAGCACTGGGAGTTCATCAAGCAAGTGAAAGGCGCGCAGGCCGGCGCTAACATGTTGAGTGGCGGCGGCTTCGAGTTAGTGCCGGGCCAGGCCCAGGAAGCCTGGTATCCCCAGGAAAGCACGCTCGACGAAGTTGAAATGAAGGCCGAACGGCTGGCGCTGATCTCTTACAAGCCCATCGATCCCAAGACCGGCAAGCCAGGGACTGCCGTTTCGAACCTGGCGGCCAAGGAAGGCCAGCAATTCCTGCTGTTGGAGATCAAACCGAAATCCAAGGACAAAATTCCCAAGGCTCTGGAGCGGACTTATTTGGCAATCAACAGCCCCACCATCAAACTGCCGCCTGGCACGCTGGTGCGTATCAGCGGCTGGATGGCCGTGCCGGAGGCTGTGCAGGCTTCGCCCGATGGCGCCCTTCTGTTCGACAGTGCCGGTGGCGAGCCTTTAGCGGTTCGTTTGGCCACACCTACCAATGGTTGGAGAAATTTTGTTATTTACCGCTATGTGCCGGCCTCGGGTACGATTAATGTTACCCTGGCGTTGACAGGGCTGGGCCGCGTGGCGTTTGACGACATTCGCATAGAGCCGATGGTGCCGCGCTGAGCCGGTTGGCATAGGGAATCGCAACGGTGGCCACTGCCGCGGAATTATTTGATCTTGCCTGGAAGCACCATCAAGCGGGCGACCTGGCCGAGGCCGAGCGGCTTTACCGCGAGATCATCCAGGCGGACGCTAGCCATGCCGATGCCTGGTGCTTCCTGGGTGCCGTATGCCAGGCCCAGGGCCAAAAGGCCGAGGCGGAGGCCAACTACCGCCAAGCGATTCAACTTGCTCCAGCGTTTGCCAGCGCCTTGAATTCCCTGGGAATTCTGCTGGCCGAGCAAGGCAAGCTCGAAGAAGCCGCCTACAACTTTCTTCAGGTTCTCCAACACCATCCCACGGATACAGATGCCCACAACAACCTCGGCCTGGTGCGCGCCCGCCAAGGCGATTGGGAATTAGCAATCGCCTGCTATCGCCGAGCGCTAAGGGTTCAGTCCGATTATGCGGGCGCGCTCAATAACCTGAACATTGCCTTGCAACATGGGCCGCCAGGCGGCAGCTTGGGCCAAGAAGTTTACACCGCCAATCAGCGGGGGGTCAATCTCGCCCATCAAGGACGGCTCGAGGAAGCCAAGAGCTTCTTTTATCTGGCGCTGGAGATTCAGCAGGACGATGCCGTCGCCCTCAATAATCTGAGCAGTGCGTTGATTCTTCAGGACCGGCAGGAAGAAGCGTTAACGTCTTGTCTCGAAGCCATTCGGCTCATGCCGACCTATGCCGCGGCTCACCACAATCTCGGCTCGATCCGCGACCATAAGCACAAGTTCGACGAGGCGGTTCAGAGCTTCCACGAAGCCTTGCGGTTGTTGCCTGCCTATCCGGAAGCCTATTACAGCCTGGCCAACACCCTCAAGCGGCAAAACAAACTCGACGAGGCATTGACCTGTTATCAACAAGCCATCCGTCTCAAGCCCGATTTTGTCGATGCTTGTAACAACTGCGCCGCCTTGCTCTGCGCCCTGGGGAGGTTTGCCGAGGCTGAGGTCCAGTACCAAAACGCGCTGCGGCAAAAGCCGGATTACACCGAAGCCCGCACCAACTTGGGCGTATTGCACCGCGACCAGGGCAGATTCGAAGAGGCGTTGGCCCAGTTCGATCAAGCCCTGGCCCTCCAGCCCGATTTCGCGGAAGTGCATTACAATCGTGCTTTGGTTTGGCTATTGCTTGGCGATTTGGAGCGTGGCTGGCCTGAGTTCGCGTGGCGTTGGCGGCAAAAAAACTACTACAACCGCCGTTTCCCGCAACCCCTTTGGGACGGCACGCCGCTGGACGGCCGCACCATCCTGCTTCACGCCGAACAAGGCTTCGGCGACACATTTCAGATGATCCGCTATGCCGCAGTTGCCAAAGCACGCGGCGGCAGAGTTATCGCCGAATGTCAATCGGGATTGCAGCACCTTGTCAAAACTGCGCCAGGCATTGAGCAATTACTGACATACGGTTCCACCTTGCCGCCGTTTGACGTGCATTCGCCCTTGCTTGACTTACCTGGCATTTGCCACACGACGTTGGACACCATTCCGGGTACCGTCCCTTATCTGCAAGCCGATCCGGAGCTGATGGAAAAGTGGCGAGAGTGTAGGGTGGGTGGAGTCTTCGGAACCCACCAATTCACCAAGGTGGGTTCCGAAGACTCCACCCACCCTACCACTCGCCACTCGCAATTTTTGATCGGCATCGCCTGGCAAGGCAACCCCAACTACGGCCTGGATCGCATACGTTCCATACCGCTAAACCAGTTCGCTCCGTTGGCCAAGATCGAGGGAGTTCGTTTTGTCAGCTTGCAAAAACGCTGGGGAATCGAACAAATTGCCAATGTGAAACAGCAGTTCGAGGTCCTAGATTTGAGCGACCGCCTGGACGAAACCTCCGGCGCTTTTATGGACACCGCGGCGATCATGAAAAATCTGGACCTGGTGATATGCTCGGACAGTGCCGTCGCGCATCTGGCGGGAGCGCTCGGCGTTCCGGTCTGGTTGGCGTTGCCTTTTGTTCCGGATTGGCGCTGGTTGCTGGAGCGAGACGACAGCCCGTGGTATCCGACGATGCGTTTGTTTCGGCAAAAGCGCTATGGCGAGTGGGAGGATGTTTTTGAAAAGATCGCCGAGGCGCTAAAAACGAGACTCGCCAGCGGATAACCGCCTGGATTGGAAGCGCCCTTGATACCGCGAAAGTGTGGCAAAGCTAACCAGGCCCAATGTTGACTTCATTCGCGAAAGGGAAAAGCATGGAAGCCAGTAATTTCTGCAAACGCCGCGGCTTTAGCCTGATTGAAGTTCTCGTAGTGATTGCTATTGGCGCAGTGCTACTCGGTTTGTTGCTGCCAGCTGTAACGCATGCGAGACGGATCGCGGCTCGCGTGGCAAGCACGAGCAATCTCAAGCAAATGGGCTTGGCGGTGCAAAATTATGCGGAGGTCAACAGCCAATTCTTGCCGAGTTTCACCGGGTATAGTTCAAGTGGCTCGCGTGCGAATGAGGGATCGCTTTTTTTGGCCTTGCTCCCATACCTTGACGGCGGGGCGGTCTATGCGGCGTACAAAGCTCAATATCCCGATGAATCAGTGGACATTGAGGGAGACACTTTTGTGCAACAGAGTTTTGGCAGCGATTTTTCCATTGCCGTTTTCATTGATGCTGCCGATCCCTCCGTAGGTGCGGGCGCGACCGGCTTAGCGAGTTATGCTGGCAATGCACTCGTATTCTCGCCTGAAATGAAAATCGGCTTCGTGAGGGACGGAACATCGAACACGATAGCCTTTGCTGGGAGGTATGGCAATTGCAAAGGCGTGCAGAACATGTGGATTCTTGCCGATAGGCTCGACGTTTTTTCGCTGTCCAGCGACTTGCCTTTGGACGGAATTTCGCGGCCTATTACTCCCAAGACGGGAATTCCGTTTGACGGACCTGGTGAACGGCGGACAACATTTGCGGACGTCGGGATGGGGGACGTGTACCCTGTTACTACTGGGAATCCGCCAACAAGCCGAGGATCGGTACCGGACCTGACATTTCAGGTTGCCCCTGAGCTTTCACAATGCGACCCTCGAATACCGCAAACGCCGCACAGTGGTGGTATGCCCGTGGCGATGGTCGATGGAAGCGTGCGGATCGTCTCCGGCGGAATCTCTGCTGCTTCGTTTTGGGGGGCAACAACTCCTCGCGGCGGCGAAATCCTTGGCAATGACTGGATCGATTGACGCATGGCAGGCGCGCTAAGCCGCTAGCGGCAAGTCACGTCGATGCCAACACGTGCATAATATCCCCATCTTGCACCACATACGTCTTGCTTTCCAACCGATAAACGCCGTGCGTCTTGGCCTCTTTCATCGACCCGACCTTGCGGAAGTCGTCGTAACTGACCACTTCGCCGCGCACGAAACCGCGAGCCAGGTCGGTGTGAATCTCGCCGGCACCCTCTACCGCTGTGGCGTCCTTTCGCAAACCCCACGCCCGGCATTCGTCCTCGCCGACCGTGAAAAAGACTATCCGGCCCATCGCGTAAAAGATGGTATGCAGCGCCTTGTCACGACTCGCACCTGTCAAACCAAGATCCTTCATGAAAACTTGGCGATCCTCCGCCGGCAGTTCTTCCAGCTCCATCTCCAGCTTGGCGGGAGCGGCATAGGCGTTGGGCGACAAAGCCAGCAAATCGGCGGGCAGTGGCTTACCGATGGCGTCGTCACCAATGTTCACCAGGACAAACTCCGGTTTCAGCGTCAACAACTGAAAACTGCGGATCGCTTTCTCCTCGTCTTCCTTGAGGCCCAGCGCTGATGCCGGCTTGCCCATTTCCAGGGTGTCACGCACACGCACCAGCAAATCCAGTTCGGCCTGATCAACTTCCTTTATCTTGGCGGGGCGTGGTTTCTTCAAATTGTCTTCGAGCTTGCCAATGCGAGTGGTGACAATCTCAAGGTCGGCAAACAGCACTTCCTCACGGAAACTCTGTAACTCCTTGGCCAGGTCGCCACCGGCGTGGCCGCTGAGCACAATGAGCAAACCATTGGCATCGCGCATGATGCCCAGGCGGCGCGGGTTGTCACGCCGCTCCGCCGGCATCAGACCGGGCGTGTCCAGGAGCCAGAGCTTGGCGGCCGTGGTTTTCTTGGGTTTGAAATGGTTGGACAGCCAGGCCAAACGCTCATCCGGCACGTCGGCGTCGGCGAACTGTCCCTGCTGGCTCTTAGACAGATCGGGAGCCTTGCCGGTCAGCCATTGCCAAACAGTAGTCTTGCCGGAGCCTGAGAATCCTGCGATGCCAACTTTCATCGTGCCAATGTCCCTTCTGATTAAGTCGCAACCTGCACTGGTTTGATAGGCACAATCTTGCCGCTGAACAGAGTACAATAAATCCTAACCCTGACATCCGGCCCACGGAGTCCCCACCTATGTGTGATGAATGGATGCCGGCGCTCAAGCTGCGGATCACGTCGCAACAGTTCCACCAGTTGCCGCGCCATGCCGCCTACAAATATGAGTATTTCGAAGGCCACGCCCATTTGACGCCCCGGGCGAAGTTCTACCACGCCTTGCTCGACATGGACCAATTTACACCCACACAGCCGCCGGGGAACGTCACCATACGGCTCATGCAGGACGACGATGTGTCCAATTTGGAAGGGATCTTCGCCGCGGCTTTTGATCGACAGCAGCCATTTTCGAGCCTTGACGAGCCACGCCGGTTGGAGGCGGTCCGTGCATCCTTGAAGAAAGTCTGCAGGGGTGGCGACGGCCCATGGATCCGCGAGGCCAGCTTTGTCGCCATTGAAGACGACCGACACCTCGTGGGCGGCATTTTCGTCACCTTGTTGCCGGATCAGGATCCCACCAATTGGCAAAGTTTTCATTGGCAAGAACCGCCGCCGGAGGATTGCCTGGAGCGTTGCCTGGGAAGGCCGCATATTACCTGGATTTTTGTCGGCCCCATGCACGCCGGCGAAGGCACCGGCACCGCTTTGTTAACCGCCTCGGTGCAGGTCCTCAAGGCGTTTGGCTACAAACAACTGGCAACGACATTCATCGCCGGCAACGATTCCAGCATGTTGTGGCACTGGCGCAACGGCTTTCAATTGCAAGGCTACCCCGGCTCTCGGCGGCGCCTGGAAAGGATGTTTCTCAGGCCCGGCCAGGCCGCCGGCGAATGATTATGCAAGTGAGGAAATTTTTTTGTTCCATCCGCCGAAGAAATTGCTCTAATACTAGCTTGCGGAGGAT
>DASRAT010001061.1:0-6717 GCA_035638015.1 Gemmataceae bacterium
CCCGCGCTTTCCAGGGATATTGGATACGGGCCACAATCACAATTTCTCCATCAATGGCAGTCATCTTCGGGATTGGGCTGCGGTCCCAATCAACTCGCTGCGACGCCTTGGTCAGATCGAGGAAGGTGGGGACACACTGCCGCTCTTCGCAGCCAATGTCTGGATCCACTGCAACAGGCCTCGGACGCGCAATGTGGCCCCCGAAAAGCCACCTTTTCTCTTGCGCTTGGATGAAGGAATCGCGGTGCAAGACAAACGAATCGGCGTGCCACGTTTGCCGTTGCTGGGCTTGAGAGCGTTGGCACGCAATGACCTTTTTCTCACCACGGACGGCGGCAAGCGTTGTGTGCATCTTCGCACCTTGGACTGGCGAACCAAGTTGCTGCGCTGGTTGGTGTGAACGTTACGCGCTTTGCCAGCCTCATTTCACCCGCTTGTACAAAACCGGGTTCCCATAGTCTCCGTTCGGCAAAACATCCATCAGGATCATGTCAGCCTGATTCATGAAGACCAGGTAGCGCCTCACCAACGGATCCTTTTGCTTGGGAAGCGTGCTCTTGCCTGGCCTGGAAATCTCCAGCTGGTTCGCAGTGTTAAAACTGTAGGTCACGCCGATGGGCCCTGTCCCAAATAGCAGTGTCGCATTGCCATAGGCAATGACGGAGCCATCCGGATTGAAGTCGAACCCATCTGTCAATTTCTGCCCCGTGGCCCACCTGCCGACAATGAGCTTTTTGGGATCACCTTGCAACTTGGGATCAGAAGCGAGCATGGCCGCCAATTCGCGGTTTTCGGCGAAGCTATCAGGATCCTCTTTTCCGCCTCCGGCTTTGATACCGGTGGTGGGCTTCATGTTCCCCTTGCGGACTAACATGCTAATCAGAGCGCGATCTTTGCCGGTCTTTTTGCCTTTGTAGAAGGCGACAAAGACTGTCTCATCACCGGCTCGCCATTGATACAGCGAGTAGGGGCCGGGCTGCTGCAGGATGGGGCCCCAAGTCTGACTTGCCTGCGTCCCAGGAAAGCCAAAAGCGGTATCAATGTCCGGCAAGTTGGCCGCGTTGCCCTTGCCGAGAATGGCTTCGGTTTCCTCGACCGTAAACCCGGGCCGAATTTTGTTGAGCTTGCTTGCGAAATCGCCGCCCGACTGCTTGGGATCGAAGGGTTTCTTCGGATCACCTGGTTTTTTCTTCGGATCGAAAGGCTTCTTCGTATCGCCCGGCCCCTGGGCGACGTCTTGAGTCCGCCTGTATTTCAACGTCCGGGAAAACTTCTCGTCCGTTAGCAAAACCAGTTCGTCTTGATTCACCAGGACCTGGTAGCGTTTTGTGCGAGGCTCAGGTGACGGGGGGAAGCCCGAGTTGGCCGGTATCATGATCTCGATATTAGCGTCGTCGGCGAAACGGTAAGTCGCATTGAAAGTTTGGATGTCGAATACGATTACAGAACCATCCGCCTTGAAATCGTAGCCTTGATTGTTTCCTTTGGGATTATCGCGCCACGTGCCAACGATCAGCACCTTGGGATTGCCTGATTTCCACTTGGGATCGTCGATCAGCTTGGCCCGCTCCTCGCGCTCCAGGGCAAATCTGTCGGGATCGCCACCGGGGTTAATGACAAGCAGCCCCGGTTCGGACTTAAAACCACCGGGAATCTTGCTAACCCAGAAACTGACCAAGGCGCGCTCTTTGCCGGTCTTCTTGCCAATGCCAAAGCCAACGAAGATGCTGTCGTCGCCGTTGCGCCATTGATACCATGTCGAAACGCCTGCATTGCGCCCGTTTGTCATCCACGTCTCCGCGGCGGACGCTTGCCCTGGCAGCGGCCGGTCCGCACTGCCAAAGGCAGCCGCCATATCCTCTTTTGTTGCTTTGCTGCCGTCGCCCAATATCTTCTTCACTTCATCCAGTGACATGGCGGCCAAAAGCTTGTCCATGTCGGCTTTGGAGGCTTTGTCATTGCCATACGAGGGGGCGCCGGGCGTATTGCCTTTTGCACTGGGATCCTTGGAGCCCCCCCTTGTCGGCGTCTTGCTTGGCCACGGTCCCACTTTCCGAATCGCCGCGCAACCAAAAGAATACGCCAACACCGGCGCCAACCAGGACCAGCAGCATCATGGCTGCACCGGCCAATCCGATGACCAACATGCCGGAGTTGGATTTTTGAGGTTTGTTCTTTGCCCTGGCTAGTGGGCGTTTGAATGAACCGTCATCGGCGCGGTCGGGCCTTGGTGCGGCAACCTCTTCATAATCCACGATGTCGATTCCGGTTGCGGCGCACGTGGAATTGCTTTGACAACGGCGACGGGTTGTTCGAGCGCCGGTGTCTTGAAAAAGGCCCGGCACTTGGGGCACTGGACGTTCTTGCCCGCAGGGATCGTAGTGGTAGTCCGCAGTGTTGCACTGCAATGGGGGCATGTAAGTTTGCCGGCGCTCACGAGGATTTCTCCTTGAAAAGCGGCTGCGCACCCTGAGATTCATGAGTCGGCAAGGATTGTCCCAAAGGGACTGTTGGACATTTATAGGCGGTTTTTGCAGCAGTTTCAACTCCGGGCAAGTTGAAATTGTTGCGGCCACGATTAGCGGCCCGGCCAGTGCCAATCGTCCACATTGGCGAAGATTCGCAATGGGTCAAGAGGCGGCAGCTGGAGATTGGGTTGATAGGCGATGTGGTAATCGAGCTGCCATAGCGGGATCAACGGCATGCGTTCATGGAAGGCCGCGTGGAGGTCGTGCGTCAGGCGTTTGACGTCGGCGAAATCGCGATGCGAACCTGCCTTGTAGAGCAGTTCGGTCCAGGTGTCGTCCTTGAAACCGAGATAATTAGAGCCGGTAGCCAGGGCTTCATCGCTGGGGTCTAAGAGCGGCCAGAGCGAATAGGCGTCGTTGGGAAAATCGTGCCGCCAGTAAGCCAGCTGGTAGTTGCGAGTCAGCAAGTCGCGCTGAAGTTGATGCGGGGACAAGGGGACCAAGCGCAAGGTGATCGGGCGATTAGCTTGATCGCCAAGGTCAGCCAACTGTGCTGCGATGGCGGTGCAGGCCTGGGCCACACGCGGGTCATCGTCGGGGTATTTCAAGGTCAAATCATAGCTTTCCTCTTTGGCGGCTTTCAAAAAAGCCAGGGCGCTGGCGCGATCAAACAGATCGGCGGGCACACGCTCATCGGCGCACTTGGCCCACGACCCCATCGGGAAGGGGCCGTTGAGTGGCTGCCCGCCGCCGAAACAATCGGTCAATAATTGGCCGCGGTTGAGCGCGTGAGCGATGGCGCGGCGCAGTGATTGCTCGGCCAGCGGTCCATGCCGATGGTTGACAGCCAGAAAAGAAACACGACGTGTCGGCGAGCTGATGGTTTTGAAGCCAGCTTTTTGGAGTTTGGGCAGGTCCGCGGTTGTTACGTCCAGCAGCAATTGCGCTGGTGCGATTTTGTGGGTTAGATCGGCAACCGATTCGTTGGCGGCAAACAAGCGAATTTCGCGAATTATCGGGCCATCCGAGCCATGGCGGCCGATGTGATAAGGATTGACCACAAAGCGCACATAAGTCCTGCCGTGTTCCGAGATCTTGCCGGCCAACATATAGGGGCCGCTGCCCACGGGGGCCAGCGCGAAAGCCTCGCTGTCGGCGCTTGTCAACGGATTGCCTGCGAATTCGCGAGGCAACACCTTGAACGTGAACGGCGCCAATGGATCGAGCAATCCCTTGCGGAGCTTGGCTTCCACATGAAACGCGTCGCCTTCCATGCGAACGAAATCGAGCTGGGCATTTAACTCCCCGCTTCCTCCCGGCAATTTGGGATCGATCAGCAGCTCAAAGGTCTTCTGCACGTCGGCGGCGGTGACGTGAGCGCCGTTGGACCAATGCGCCGTCTTTTTCAGCACAAAATGCCGTTCGCTATCCGTTGCTTTGGGCAGCGACATCGCCAGCTGGGGGACGTAGGCGATGGTCCCGTCGGAAAGATGTTGTGGTCGCAGCAAGACCTCGAAAAGCAGGTCTAACCCTTGTAACTCTGAATCGGTGACGGCGCGGGCCGGCGAAAAATACTTTGGCAACGTACGAACGCCGACATAAAGGATGGCGTATTTGCCCTGGCGCCTCAGCACTTCGTCGCGTAGCCCCGGCAAGCGCGGCCAAATCTCCTCGGCGGATTTTAGAAGTTGGAGTGCCGCTTTATCGTCCTTGGCTTGCTGGGCAGCCGTCAGCATCGTGACGGCTTTGCCGACAAGGATCCGTCGCAGAGCATCGGCCTCGGTCTGGGCTGGAAAAGGCGGTTGTGGCAAATGGTCGTCCACCCATTGCAAGTGCCGACGAATTTCGGGGTAGTAGTTCGGCATGGACTTGGGGGAACGAGCCAACAGCAGCAAATATGCCTGCCGAGTGTGCAGGCGGGCCACTTCGGTTAACACGGTGCTATTGCCGGGATACAGTGACACTAATTCGTCGCCATAAGGCAAACCTTTGTCGAACGCCGGCGCAGTTGAGCGCTCATGCAAAAGCGCCACACGCGCGTCCAGCAATTTG
Source organism: Gemmataceae bacterium (assembly GCA_035638015.1). Lineage (GTDB taxonomy): Bacteria > Planctomycetota > Planctomycetia > Gemmatales > Gemmataceae > DASRAT01. Next base: position 4,521 of record DASRAT010001061.1, read on the forward strand.
CGGTCCAGATCGGCTTGGATGTCAGCCCAGCGATTGGTTCCCTTCAAGGGCCGTTCACGCTTGCCGAGGCTAAAACGCAGTGTCGCGGCCAGGGCAGTTTCAGCGGCAGTCAATCGAGTCAATGACGGCAGGTCCGCGGCGGCTTTTCCAAATTCCGCGATCCGCTCCAAGGCCAGACGTTCGTAAGGAACGTATTGAGCAACTCCGTCACTGGTCAGCACCAACGGCTGGCTGTCAGCTATGGTCTTGGTGACGATATTTCCTGTGAAATTCGGATCGAGGAGTGTGTCAGCGCCGACAGGGTCGATGTTGACCACATCACCACCGGCCAGCTTGACTTGATCGTGAGGATGGGCCAAGTCGCGGAACAATTCGGCAACGGCCGCTGGCTCGTCGTTTGTCTGTTCGAGTGGTTTTACAGGCGGTGGCGGTTGCCCAGCCCGTACTGAAAACGCGGTCACAACAACGAATAATGCAAGCACTACACGTGGCAATGTGAACGAGGCGGGCATGCGCGACTCCAAGCTGGGACAAGCCATGCCTGGAGTATATCGCAAGCGCGGTCGGGATCAAACGCGGCTATCCAGAAGCTGGCGTGAATCTTCCACGTCTTCGGGCAGATCGTTTTCGCTGGCCCACACCATGACGCGGCGCGTGATGTCCGCGGCCTGACGAGAATGAACCGGCGGCAGCGGCTGGCCCATCGCCAAACCCAGGTCAATTCCCAGGCGGCGCTGGATCACGTCGGCGGTCGCCAGGGCGATTTCACGATTGGGCAAACGTGCCAGGTCCCGCAGCGTCGGCAGCACGGAATCGGCGATTGGCGAATCAGCATGGTCAATCAAAATAGTCTCCACAGCAACCAGCCGCAGTGGCGCCGGATTGCTGGAAACGATCAGCTTTTCAAGTAGCGGGAGATCGAGTTCCTGGTGGTTCTGCAGCAGTCGCGCCAACTCAATGCGGAGAACGGCCGGCGTCTGCGGGTCGGCCAATTGTTGTTTGAGCGTCCGCAGCAGTTTTTCGTCCGATTGCTCGGCCAAGGCGCGGCTGTAATGATGTCCCAACGTCAATGCCGCTCGCGTCGCCAGGATGCCCTTTTCGGCGCACCAGGCGGTCAAGTCATTGAGCACTTCGGTAGTCAATAATTGACCTTCGTGGCTCAGGGCACCATCGTTGGCGTACAGCGAATCGGCAAGGGCACGGCGAACATTGTAGCGAATCCAGTTCCACCGATGCTCGGTGTCCCAAAGCAACGATTCGGTGGTGGCACGGCGGACCTCGGTGCTGGGATCATGCATGAACTGGGCCACTTGCTCGACCAGCATGCGGTCGTCCACGTTGGCCAGGGCACAAACCGCGGCGGCGCGAATGGCAGGTTGCTCGGCTCGCTGAGCGGTTTGGAGCACCAACTCAGCCTGCCCAGTGCGCCAATCCTTGCGGAACTCCAGTGCGGCCAGTGCGGCGACACGCACTTCAGGGCGCGGATGCTGGAGCAAGGCCAGCGCAGGCGAGGCGTCAATGCTGAGCGCGGCGCGGAGGGCTTTAACTTCAAACAGCGTTCGGCACGACGCCAGGTCGGTTGGCCATTCCTTGCGGCTGGCCAACCGATCGGCCAGGATCCGGGCCCGACGAATCGCCGGCGCTCCCGAATCGTGCAAAGTTTGATGGGCAAACACGATAAGTGGAATCACCAACAAGGCAGCTCTGGTCAAGTTAGCGTACCAATCGTCGCCGGCGTTGCTGCACAACAACCAGGCCAGCGCCACGAAATAAAGCGTGATGATCGCCGGCCCGAACGGCTGTCGCCAACTTGTCGGGCTAAAAAATGCCAGCACACAAACTACAGCCTGAAAGCCGGTGGCCACCCACAACAATAGGTCGTCAGGGCCCGAATGCCGCAGCGCCACGCCCAACAGCAAAAACGCCGGCAGTGTCAACGCCCCCATTCGCAAAAGCATCTGCACCACCAGATACCGTTGCGCATTGGAATCAGCTTTGAACAATGCTGCCATTTTGATCTCGGGTTGAAGTGTGTATGGCTCCTATACAAATATGGATCAGAATGTGGTGAATGCCAAACAACAAGGGGCAGTCCCTTCAATCAGGAACTGCCCCTAAAAGTTAACGCCTGCATCTGAACATAAGTTTAGCGACGGATAATCATGCCACCGCCACAATTGCCGCCTGGGCATCCACC
>DASRAT010001062.1:0-3793 GCA_035638015.1 Gemmataceae bacterium
CCTGACCCCGCGTCGGCGCGATCCTCGGCCGCTGCCGCCAAACGCGAGGAAGCCAAGACCAAGATTCACGATCTGGTGACCCGCCACAATCTAAATGTCTTCGCCATTGGCAATGGCACCGCCTGCCGCGAAACCGAAGAGTTCATCTCCGAGGTGATCCGCGACAAGCTGCCCGAGCTGGCTTATGTCATCGTCAACGAGGCTGGCGCCAGCGTTTATTCGGCCAGCGCCATCGGCCGCGAAGAATTTCCCGATCACGACGCCACGGTGCGCGGCACCATCTCCATCGGCCGCCGCTTACAGGATCCGCTCAGCGAACTGGTCAAGGTCGATCCGCAAAACGTCGGCGTGGGCCTTTATCAGCACGATGTCAATCCACGCCGCCTCAAGGAATCGCTGGAAGGGATCATCGAATCGTGCGTCAACCAAGTCGGCGTCAACCTGAACACCGCTAGTGTGCCGCTGCTGCGTCATGTTTCCGGTCTCAATCAAATGGTGGCCCGCGATGTGGTCGAATACCGCAAGGCCAACGGACCATTCAAGGTCCGTGAACAGCTTTTGCAGGTTCCCAACATCGGCCCGGCTCGGTTCGTGCAAGCCGCTGGGTTTCTCAAGATTCCTGGCGGCGACAACCCGCTGGACCAAACCTGGATTCATCCCGAAAGTTACGGCGTGGCAGCCCGGCTCCTGTCCGATCTTGGCTTTGGACCAGAATCACTGGCTGACAAAAATCGCCAGGACGAGCTGCGTGAAAAACTCAAAACCGTCAACGTTGAAGAATCAGCCATCCGTCTCCAGGCTGGTGTGCCGACGCTGCGTGACATTCTTGACGCCCTGGCCCGCCCCAGCCGCGATCCGCGCGAAGATTTGCCGGCACCCGTTTTCAAAAAAGGTATCCTTCGCATCGAGGACTTGCAGCCCGGCATGGAGTTGAAGGGGACGGTGCTCAACGTCGTCGATTTCGGCGCCTTCGTGGATGTCGGCCTCAAGGACAGCGGCCTGGTGCATATCAGCCAGATGGCCAACCGCTACATCAAAAGCCCCTATGAAGTGCTGGCGGTCAGCGACGTGGTGACGGTTTGGGTCTTGAACGTCGATCAACAACGGCACCGTGTTTCGCTGACAATGATCAAACCGGGATCGCAGCGCAAACCGCCGGAAAAACGGCCTTTCCAACCGCGGCAGGGCCAGGAAGCAGGCCCACAAGGCGACCATCCCCCGCAAGGCGGCCAAGGCCGTTCCGACGGCAGGCCGCACGATCAACGTGATCGTGGACGCAGGCCGGGCGGACGTCCGGGTGGACCGCCGCAGCGCCGCGGTCCAGGGCCGCGTCCTGGCGGACCACCGCATGGCGCTCCAGGTTCGCCTGTTGTGACCGGCGAAGGTCACCAACCAGCCAAGGGCGGCCCGCCGCCCCGGCCAGCGCCGCCGCCGCGCAAACCACGCCGTGATACGCCGCGGCCGAAGTTGTCCCAAGCCGCTTTGGAAGGCAAGACGCCATTGCGGACGTTTGCCGAGCTCGGTGCCCTTTTCGCCGCCAAGCAGGCGCCACCTCCGGCGCCGCCACCACCACCTCCACCGCAGGTGGCGGAACCCACAGCAGCTGTGGCGACGATGACCGAAACGCCGCCCGTGGAACAGCCTGCTCAGGCGGAAACGCCTGTTGCCGTTGAATCCAGCGCGCCGCCGCAGTCGTGATCATGTGGCGGCTGCCGTTTGGCGGCTGGGCCACCCCCCCGAGCCGACTCAAATACTGTTATCGGCATGCCCACAAAAATTCGTTTCATTGCAAGCGCGGTACAAATGAAACGACCTCCTTACCCGCTTGCCCCGAATGGTATCGAACAGTCAAAGATCCAACACCCTCTCGCTTAGTTCTGTCAAAGAAATCCCTTGCAATTCTGCTTGCGAGTCGTACACTCAATTTTTAGCAAACGCTCCCCTTCGCGGTGCCTTCCTGGGGGTTCAGCGAGCAATTGCCCAACACCCTGCATTTCTCACCATCGGAATTGGATTTTGCAGGTCGCGTGATTCTCGCAATTTTTTTCCGCTGCCAGCCTTTTACCACATAGTTTCTTCCCAGTTTGCCGCGAGGTCAACTGCTTCATGGAGAAATGCGGCGCAAAATGCAGACAAATGAGACCCCGAAACGGAGAGAGTGATCATGGCAAACCGTCGAGTTCGCAAACCCTATTCGTTAGTTTGCTGCATCGCGGCAGCGATTTGGCTGCTTTTTGTGCAACTACCCACGGCTCACGCCGGCTTCCTCTCGGCAGGAGCAGACCAGTTCGCGGTTTTGGGTCAATTTTCCAGCAGTGTGCAAACCAATTACAATAACGGCACCATCACCGGAAACGTTGGCATTGGGTCGGATCGCGATTTCACGATAAGCAATGCATCACTTATTGGTAATCTCCGGTTTTCGGGCAACTCCAGCTATTCGGGGATTTCGGGACCTCCCCCCAGTGGGCCGTTCACCGTCAGCGGCGGAGGCGCTTTCACTGGATCGATCATCACCAACGACAGCGTGGTAAGCGCCGCGCTCAATGCCATGAACAGTCTGTCGCAGACGCTGGGAGGCGAAGCGGGCACCAGCACGACGATTACTAACGGTGGGTCGATCAATGCAGCCAACGGCGTGCTCGATGCCAGCGGCAATCGAGTCTTTACCGCATCGGTGAATTTTGCGAACGGTATATTCACTGTCAACGGCAGCGCATCGGATTACGTCGTTTTGAATATTGGTTCCAACGCCAACTTGCATGGTCAAATCCTGTTGGCTGGTGGGATCACGTCCGACCATGTATTGATCAATGTGTTCGGGGGCAACTACACAACTCACACAGGAGGCCCATCGCTTGACGTTAACACCAATGGTCTCCAAACATTTGGCATATTCCTGGATCCGAATGGCCAGATGAGTGCCAATGAAACCGACATCCAGGGTCGTTTTTTCGGCGGCAGTGCGAACCACAATCAGCAGATTGTATCGGGCTTTAATATTACAGCGCCTTTGTCGCCGCCGGATGTTAGCGGTGTTCCCGCGCCTCCCGCGTTCTTGCTGGCCATGTCCGGATTGCTTCCCCTTGGCCTCGCAGCACTGCGGCGTTGGCGTCGGCAACTTATGGGGAGTTTTAGCTGACCAATTCATCGCTCCGCCGGGGCAAGCCCGGCGAAGGGGGGCCGCTATTGTTTTGGTCGGTCTTCAACATCGGTCGCTTGCAAAAACCGCTCCAGCAGCACGCGATTGGTCCGCCCCCAAAAGCGTTCCTTACCATCAATCACGATGACCGGCACGCGCTCGCCGAACTGCTGAATCAAGTCGGGCTGGCTGTCCACGTCCACCGCCGTCAACTTCAGGGCGTGCTTCGCTTGCATATCCGTCAGCAATTGCCAGGCCTCGTCGCAAAGATGGCAGCCCTGGCGCGTGTACATGACCACTTGCCGCGGCGGTCGTTTCCGCTTGTTGCCAAACCAACCCATCGGTGCCTCCCGCCGGCATACATGGCTCAGGTAGTCAGCCCTTCCGGCTTTTGCTATCCTAACAAGGTGTGGACCGGCTGGGATGCCGACCACCCAATGGAGCGGTTTGCCACTCGAGGATGATCCATGCCTTCTCCGCGTGATCCCAGCGCACCTCCCAGCAAAAAAAACCGGCGGCCCGAGGTCATGCCCGGCGGTTGGCTTTGGCTGGTTTTGTTGATCCTGCTTGTCCTGGTGATGATGTTTTTCGTCGGCTTCGGCAGCGGCAGCACCATCGATTATTCCGACGTCGAAATCCTGGCCGAGGCCG
>DASRAT010001063.1:0-14378 GCA_035638015.1 Gemmataceae bacterium
CCTGGGCTTTGCAAGCCGGATATTGGGGCCCTGTTTCGGCGCACCCTTCACCTATGCGGCGTTCAACAAAGAACGGGGCATCGCGCCGGGCTTGCCGTCTTTCGACGACCTCCACAACATCTACGACATCGACCGGCTCAACCGTCAAACGGCGATCTACGGCGTCATCGGTGATCCGGTGGCCCACAGCCTCAGCCCCTTGATCCACAACAAGACGTTTCGCAAGCTCGGCATCAACGCGGTTTATGTGCCGTTTCGCGTCTCGCGCGCCGAATTGCCGGGGTTTCTCAAGGCGTTCGACAAGTTGCCGGTCCGCGGCTACAGCGTCACCATCCCGCACAAGGAAATGGCGGCGACACTCGCCACTCAGCGCGACGCGGCCGTGACGCGCGTGCAGGCCGCCAATACGCTGGTGCGGACGGATACCGGCTGGTCTGCTTTCAACACCGATGCCCAGGCCGCGCTCGATTCGATCCACGCCCATTTGCCAGCGAACGCCGACGGCTCGCCGCCGACGCTGCACTCCCGTAGCGTGTTGCTGCTAGGCGCCGGGGGCGTGGCCAAGGCCGTCGCCCACGCGCTTGCCAAGGAAGTCAGTCTCCTGGCCATCGCCAATCGCTCGGCGGATAAAGCGCACAAGTTGGCCGAGCAGGTCGATTGCCGGGCTGTTGACTGGGCTGCCCGCCACAACATCCTGGCGGACGTGGTCATCAATTGCACGTCCGTGGGCATGCACCCCAACACCGACGAAAGTCCGCTGCATCACAGCTTTTTGAAGCCCGGCATCATGGTCATGGACGCGATCTACACGCCGGAAACGACGCTCCTCGTCAAAGAAGCTCGTTCCCGCGGTTGCCATGTGCTAACGGGCGTGGACATGTTCGTGCGTCAGGCGGCATTGCAATTCAAGTTGTTTACAGGCATGGAGCCGCCTTTGGACTACATGCGCGGCATCATCCACCGAGCGTTGTCGCCGGTGGCGATTCGCGAGCCGGAATGAAATTCAGCCACTTGCGGCTTAGCATTAGACCCCGCTGACCATGTCCGACCAACCATTGCCAATCTTCCTCATCGGCTTGCGCGGGACTGGAAAATCGTCCGTTGCTCGCCTGTTGGCTGAACGACTGGGATGGAATTGGCGCGATGCCGACGCCGATCTGGAGCAACAACAGGGCCGCAGCATCCGCGAAATCTTCGCCCACGACGGCGAGACGGCGTTCCGTGACATCGAGGCAGCAATCTTCGCGGACCTGTGTAATCTGCCTCGCCACGTCGTGGCCACGGGCGGCGGCATTATCCTGCGTGCGGACAATCGCCAACGACTCAAGGACTCCGGCAAGGTGGTGTGGTTGACCGCCGACGCGGGTACATTGTGGCAACGCTTGCAAGTTGACCCCGACACGAAACACCGCCGCCCCGATCTGACCGTGGGCGGCCTGGCGGAAATCGAAGGCCTGCTCCAGGTGCGCGAACCTCTTTATGCGGAATGTGCCCATTTCGTTGTAGACACGGTCGGCCGTTGCCCCGAAGATGTGGCCAAGGCGATTTTGGACAAGTTGGCCGCGAAACCTTAGCACCATGGTTTATTACTGGCTGATCGTGGCGTTTCTCCTGGGCGCCGTCGTTGGCAGCTTTCTCAATGTGTGTATCGCACGGATGCCGCTGGAAAAGAGCATCCTGTGGCCCGGCTCGCGCTGCGGCAGTTGTTTGCAGCGGATCAAGTGGTATGACAATGTGCCGCTGCTCAGTTACCTATGGCTGCGCGGGCGCTGCCGTTCGTGTGGCGCCAAGTTCTCGCCTCGCTATCTGGTGATCGAATTCCTGACCGCCGCAGGGTTTGCCGCGCTGTTTTATGCCGAGGTAACCAGCAACATCCACGGCTGGCCAACCACGCAAGATCAGCGCTTTGCCATCAACAACGGCTTTTATCCCTGGCAATGGTGGGCAGTGTGGGTGTGTCACGTGACGCTTTTCTCATTCCTCATGGTGGCGGCGGCGTGTGATTTGGCGGGACGCGAGATTCCGCTGCAATTAACTATCACTGGCACATTTATCGGGCTGATTTTTGCTGTCCTGCTGCCGTGGCCATGGCCGCGGACACCCGACCAAGCGGTACCCAAGGCCCAGCCCAACATGCTTCCCGGCTTTCAATGGCAATTTGCTGGCGGCGGCTTGAAAGAAGGGCTGTATCCCTGGCCCGTGTGGGGACCGCTCCCAGATTGGTTCCCCGCGGGGAGCTGGCAGCTGGGTTTGGCCACCGGCCTGGCGGGTATGCTGGTTGGCACTTTCATGCTTCGCGGCATCGGCTTTCTTTTCAGCAAAGGACTTGGCCGCGAAGCGTTGGGCCTTGGCGATGCGGACCTGATGATGATGGCCGGGGCCTTCATGGGTTGGCAACCGGTTGTCGTCGCGTTTTTTTTGAGCGTCATGCCGGCCCTGGTATTCGGCGCGTTGCAATATGGCGTCAAACGGGACAATGAGTTGCCCTTTGGGCCATCCCTGGCAATGGGCATTGTTTTGACATTCCTGTGCTGGCCGTGGATTGGGCCGCAAATTCAGTCGTTGTTTTTCTGGGGCAAAATGCTCGGCGCGGTCGCCGTCCTGGGGGCGCTATTCATGTTGGTATCGAGTTATGTGATCCGCGTTTCGCGGCGACGCAACCCGGAGCAGAAATGAAACCCATCACCATTATCGACTACGGCATGGCCAATCTGCGCAGCGTTCAGAAGGCATTCGAGAAACTCGGCCACGCCGCGGTCATCACCAGCGATCCGAATGTCGTCGCCGAAGCCGACAAACTCGTGCTGCCGGGGGTCGGCGCCTTCCGGGACGCCATTGCCCGCCTGACGGAAACAGGTCTGGGTAGCGCGGTGTGCGACCATGTCCGCGGCGGCAAGCCATTTCTGGGCATCTGCCTTGGACTCCAGCTGCTATTCACGCGCAGCTTCGAAGATGGCGAACACCAAGGGTTGAATCTGTTCGCCGGCGATGTGGTCCGCTTTGCGGACACGCCGGGCTTGAAGGTGCCGCACATGGGCTGGAATCAACTGAACCGACGACAAAATGTGCCACACCTCGCCGATTTGCCGCCCGATCCGGCCGTGTATTTTGTGCATTCCTATTATGTGGCGCCGCGTGACCCAACGCTGATCGCCACGGAAACCGATTACCCGACACCGTTTTGCTCGGCGATTTGGCGGGACAATGTTTTTGCGACCCAGTTTCATCCGGAAAAAAGTCAGCGAGTCGGTTTACAAATCCTTCACAAATTCGCCACATTGGCATAGATTTGGGCTTACGGCCGTAGCACAGGCGGCCCGCCTGTTTTTTGCATGACAGGTGGGCCGCCTGTGCCATGAAGAATAGGTGATAAGGTGTTGATTCTTCCCGCCATTGATCTCCGAGGCGGCCGTTGCGTGCGGTTGCGGCAGGGAGATTACGCGCAGGAAACTGTTTTCGACGATGACCCTGTCGTCGCCGCTCGGCGCTGGGTCCAGCAAGGCGCCACCTGGCTCCACATTGTCGATCTCGACGGCGCCAAGGTCGGCAAGCCGGTCAACGGCGACAGCATTCGCCGCATCGTCAAGGCGGCTGGCGTCCCCTGTCAGCTGGGTGGCGGCCTGCGCACCGAGGAAGACATCAAAACGGCGCTGGCGTGGGGCATCGAGCGGATTGTCATTGGAACGCGAGCGCTCAAAGAGCCCGAATGGTGCCGAGAAGTTTGCGAGAAATGGCCCGGAAGATTGGCCCTTGGGATTGACGCCAAGAACGGCATGGTCGCCACCGAAGGTTGGCGAGAAGTGTCCGACATGCCGGCCCTGGATTTCGCCCGTGAATGCGATGGCTGGCCCCTCGCCGCCGTCGTTTATACCGACATCAGCCGGGATGGCATGATGCAAGGGGCCAATATCGAGGCGATGGGCGATATGGCTGCCTCGCTGGCGGTGCCCGTGATCGCCTCCGGCGGCGTGACCACTCTCGAAGACGTGCGCCGGCTAGCCGAGTGCGGCCTCGCAGGATGCATCATAGGACGAGCCTTATATGAAGGACTCATTGATTTGCAACAAGCGCTAAAGATTGCGGCAAGCAATCTCTCTCCAGGAGCAACAAATGAGTAAGTACAAAGTCGAAGACATCCGCAATATCGCCTTGGTCGGGCACGAGCAGGCCGGCAAGACATCGCTGGCCGACGACTTGTTGTTCAAGGCCAAGGCCGTGGACCGCCGCGGCAGTGTCGATGACAACACCAGCGTTTCCGATTACGACGACGAGGAAAAAAAACATAAATACTCGATCGACGCCAGCGTCCTGCACTTCGAGACGCAGGGCAAGCACGTCAACATGCTCGACGCTCCGGGCAAACCGGAGTTTGTCGGCGCCGCTCTGGGAGCGCTTAACGCCGTTGACACCGCCCTGATTGTGGTGTCCGCGACGGCCGGCGTGCAAGTCAACACGCGGCGGATGTTCACCGAGGCCGGCAAACGCGGCCTGGCCCGAATGATCGTCATCAACAAACTCGATGGCGACAACATTAAATTCGACGAATTGATTGCGGCCATTAGCGACACCTTTGGCAAAAGCTGCGTCCTTTGTAACGCTCCCATTAATGTTGGGCCCAGCTTCAGCGGCGTGGTCAGCATGCTCAACCCGCCTGACAAAGCGCCCGCGGGATGCCCGGTCGATATTGCCGCCGTGCGCTCGCAATTAATGGATGCCATCGTCGAAAGCGACGACGCACTTATGGAAAAATACCTCCTGGAAGGCACGGTTAGCACTGAAGAATTGATCGCCGCCTTTCCGAAGGCATTGGCTACCGGCACGGTGGTGCCCATCTTTTGCACCTCCGCCAAGAAAGACATCGGCGTGATAGAGCTGGTCGAGGCCATTCTCAAGGAAGCGCCTTCTCCCCTCCAGGCCAAGAAACGCACCGCCAACAAGGGCACGGGCGACAAAGCCGTCGAGGTCACGCTCGAGCCAAGTGAATCGGGCGAGTTCGTCGCCCAGGTATTCAAGACGCTCAGCGACAAGTTCGTCGGCAATCTCAGTTTCTTCCGCGTTTATTCGGGCAAGCTGACGGCCGAGCAGCCGATCGTCAATGTCCGCTCCAGCAAGTCGTCACGTACCGGCGGACTTTTGCTCATGCAGGGCAAGAACCAGAAAACCGTGACCGAGGCGGTGGCCGGCGACATCCTCGCCGTGGCTAAGGTCGAAGACTTGCACATCGGCGACACCATTGCCGCCCATGCAAACGATCCCAAGCTGCCCAAGCCCATCTATCCGATGCCGATGTTCGGCCTGGCGGTCGAGCCGAAAGCACGCGGCGACGAACAAAAAATCTCCGGCAGCTTGCAGAAGATCGCCGACGAGGACCCGACCTTCAAGATCACTCGCGACTCGCAGACCAAGGAAATGGTCATCACCGGCATGAGCCAATTGCATCTGGACATCATCCAGCATCGCCTCAAGCGCCGCTTCGAGCTGGAAATCTTGACGCATGAGCCGAAGATCCCCTATCGCGAAACGATCATGTCCACCGGCGAAGCCGAGCATCAACACAAAAAACAGAGCGGCGGCCGCGGCCAGTACGCCAAGGTCCACATGCGCATCTATCCCCTCAAGGATGAGGCCATTGCCAGCAAGGAGCAATTTTTTGAGAAATTCGCCATCAAGTCTCGCTTCGAGAAAATCCGCCTGGACAGCAGCCATTATGAACCCGACCACAACTTCGGCTTCGTCGACCACATCGTCGGCGGCTCGATCCCCATCAACTTCATTCCGGCCATCGAAAAGGGTTGCAAGGAACTGCTGGAGACCGGCGCCCTGGCCGGTTATCGCATCCAGGACGTGGCCGTGGAGATCTTCTTCGGCAAATATCACGACGTGGACAGCTCGGAAGCCGCGTTCAAGACGGCCGGCCGCAACGCGATGAAAAAAGCATTCCTGGCCGCGCGGCCCGTGTTACTGGAGCCGATTGTCAATCTCGAAGTGACGGTGCCGTCCAAATACACGGGGGCCATCTTGGGCGATCTGAACACCAAACGGGCCCGCATCGAAAACCAGGACAGCTTGCCCGGGGACCTGGCCGTCATCATGGGCAAGGCGCCACTGGCCGAAGTGACGCGCTACGCCGCGCAACTCGGCAGCATCACGCAGGGGCAAGGGTCGTACACGATGGAGTTTAGCCATTACGACATGGTGCCGGGCAACGTGCAGCAGCAGATTGTCAGCAAGGCGAAGGTGGCGGTGGAGGAGGAGGATTGAGGGATGGCGATCAAGAGGATTCCGGCGGCAGTTGGGTTGCTGGTTTGCGACCAAGTCATTTTTGCGGAGAAAACTCGCAACCCGACACTCGTGAATTGCTTTAGCTTTCGACGGGTGGCAAAGTTTCCTTCGCTGCCAGTTCCGTTCACCGTGTTCAGCTTGCTAAGCGGCGGAGCTGGTGACATACTACTGGAAGTCGTGATTAATCGGCTGGACACGCTGGACGAGGTTTGGCGGAGAGGTTACAAGGGTCACTTTCAACAAACCATGGCAGCCACAGTATTCACGCTGCCGGTTCGCGGCTGTTCGTTTCCCGCAGAGGGCTATTATGAAGCCACGTTGTTTGCCGATCATGAACTAATTGCAGCACGTAAATTTGCAGTGCGCTCAAAGGAGATTATGCCATGAATGATAATGACGAAGATGCAATGCTCATTTCACTGGACGACTCCGCCGATTTTAAAAACTACATTACTTGGGTTGGACCAACCGACCACACGATTCGGCCAGCTACAGGCCTGCTTCGAGAACACCTTTTGCGCGTCCGCGAAGAGATTGCTCAATACGAAGCCTGGAAAAAGGAACAGGAACAGAACGGAAAAACGGCATCAGCTAACGCAAAGTAGGACTATCCGCGACAACAGCATTTGGCAGTGATGCTTTGGACAAGGCGACACGGCCATGAACGGTGATGATTTTCAGCTGATCGCAATGGGCATCCCGGAGCCACCTTGGCCGCCTAGCATCGAATCTCTGAAACGCCGCAAGAAGAAATCGCGTGAGGAGATTAACGAGTGTGAGCTATTTCCATCTCGGCCGGAAAACGACGACCAACCGCCGCGGGCCAACGGGATGTGACAACTCAAAGATTGAAAAAAACAGCCATGCGAAATGAAACGAGCTTATCTTCTCGGCTTTTCGCCCTGACGCTGGCAATCGCCACGTCTGTGGCAGCTTCGGTCGCTGCTGGCCGGGAGACGGAATTCCCTGTTGGAATGGCAAATCAGCAAGCGAATGCCCTAAAACTTGAAGACGCTCGAAAAGCCCTCGCGGACTTGGCGGCAAAAAAACTAGATGGGATCTATTCCTCCCCCGAGGAAATTCAGAAGGCGGAGGCAATCAAGAACGCAAAAGCCATTGATCTTTTGAAGTTTCGAATTAGCCTGGAAGATAAGTACTTTGTTTATTGGGCCATCAAAACGGACCAAGTCAAGGATTACACGGAAGGGATTTTTGTTTTGGATGCCAATGGGCAGTGGACGGCTCAAATCACGCAGCGGACGAGGGCGCACCAACCACTAAAGAAGAAGCGATGATCGCGAGACATTCGAATCTGATCCCTGGCCACACCCAAACTGCCTCGCTTCGCACGGGTCCCCATTTCTTACCCAGCTTACCATCGCTGTGTGACCCGCAAAGTCAATTTGACCGGCACATTTAGCACAGTCCGAATAACCGTTATGCCGATTACAACCGTAAGGCCACGGACTGCCCATGCGCGCCTGTTGGCGCCAACGGTGGTTTGGCAGTAAGGCGAAATCGCGCGACGCATCCGCGGATAACACGCTATGAAACGATCATTGTTCGCTGCTGTGCTCACGATGGTGTTGACCGCTTCCGCGGTCCACGCCCAGGTCAGATTGTTGCCGCCTGCTGAGAAACCCAGTGAAGAACCGCAAAAGGTGCAAGTGCTCCCGCAGTCGCTAGAAAAATCCGGCGTCACCTTGATCGAGCAACCGCAACCCGAACCGGCAGCCATCAAGCCGGCTCCCGTGCAGCCTTACTCGCCGCCACATCAATTGCAAGGCCGTGAACCGGCCCACGGCAAGTTGCCTGGTGGGACCGCCATTGCGCCCGGCTTACAGCCGCCGGTTGTTCAAACACCTGCTCTTCCCCCGCCCCAAGTGTGTTGCCCGACGGGCCGGGCCTGGGCAGAAATCGATTACCTGATTTGGTTCGTTGAGGGCGACCACGCACCGGCATTGTTGACAACTAGCCCGACGGGCGCGCCTCAAAACCTGGCGGGAGTTCTTGGCGCGCCAGGAACCCGCACACTCATTGGGGCAAGGCAGTTCAACGACGATGCCCAATCTGGCCTTCGTTTCAACGTCGGCTATTGGCTAAATCCTTCGCAGACCGTTGGCATTCAAGCCGGCGCTTTCTGGCTGGCCAACCACGATACCTCAAGCGGCTTTGTGTCGAGCGGCGATCCCATTTTGGCCAGGCCCTACTTTGATACGCTCGCCAAAGCCCAAAGCACTGAGTTGATCGCCTACCCGGGCTTCAGTTCCGGCAGCGAGTTTGTCAGCACGCACACCTCGCTCAACGGCTGGGACGTGGCCCTGCGGCAAAACGCCACTTGTATTTGCAATGGCCGGATAGATGGCATCGTTGGTTACCGCCAATTGCGGCTGGCCGATCAGCTGGCTGTTTTTGAAGAGGTGACGTCGCAAACGACGCCTGGCCCGCGCGGCCTGCCGGCCGGGTCTCAGTTTTTGGCCGTGGATCGTTTCGACACCCTCAACGAGTTTTACGGGGCCGAGTTCGGCTTCCTGGGCGAGTATCGGCTCAATCGCTTGGTTTTTGAAGGCTCGGCCAAATTGGCGGCGGGTTGGAACATCAGTCACGTGAACATCAATGGGGCTTCGTTCATCACTGCCGGAGGTCCACCTAGCGTCAACACCGGCGGTCTGCTCGCCTTGCCAACCAACATCGGCCTCATCCGCTATAGTCACCCGACGCTGATTCCGGAGTTTGGCATTAATCTGGCTTACGATTTCTCGAACCACTTGCGGCTACGCGGCGGTTACAATTTTCTTTACTGGGACCAGGTCCGGCGGCCCGGTCAGCAAATCGACACCGGCATCAATCCGAATCTGATTCCGGTTGCCGTCGGTGGCGGCCCCGTGCGGCCCTTGGTGTCGCACGACGAGACCGACATTTTTGTCCACGGCATGAACTTCGGCATCGAAGTTCGCTATTAGGCCGCCGCTTTACGGCTTGGCTCTGGAAAACAACGGCAGCAGCCATATCATGACATGTGTGGTCAGCGAGGTTTCCGGCTGCGGCGGCTCCTCTCCCTCCGTCGAAAAAGCCGGCTCGCAAGGACTTGGCATTCCCTCCCGAGGACCATTCGGATTATCATTGCACGATGTTGCGGCGCTGATTCAACCCTGAGCCATTCGTCCCAGCGAAGGTTCGGGTTCGTCTTGCGCCACGGATTTTCAAGTTAGCACGGATTCCAAACCACGAGGATTCTGATGAGCACCGCTACCCTTCGCAAGCCCCCTGTTGCCCAACCTGTTGAAGAGCCTCGCGGCCAAAAGCATGAATACCCCGGCATCCCGACCACTTGCGACGGGGCCGAGGCGGTTGTCCATGTCGAAATCCACGTGGCTCAGGCGGCAGGCGCTTATCCCATTACTAGTTCGACGACCATGGGTGGCGGTTTTAACGCCGCCGTCATGAATGGTCGCAAAAACCTGTGGGGCGACACGCTGATTTTCTTCGAACCGGAAAGCGAGCACTCAGCTGCAACTGTGTGCGAAGGCTTCGCCGTTGCAGGCGGCCGTGTGACTAATTTCACCTCCGGCCAGGGCCTCGTGCTGATGAAGGAGGTGCTTTACACCATCTCCGGCAAGCGTTTGCCTGTTGTCATGAACATCGGCGCTCGCGCTTTGACCAGCCAGGGCTTGAACGTTCACGCCGGCCATGACGATCTGATGTCGGTCGCCGATGTGGGCTGGGGCATGTTGTTCGCCCGCAATGCCCAGGAAGCCGGCGATCTTTGCTTGATTGCACGCCGCGCCGCCGAGGCCAGCCAAACGCCGTTTTTCAGCATCCAGGACGGTTTCCTCACCACGCACACCGTCGAGACGGTCCGCCTGCCCGAACCCGAATTCATGAAGGAATACATCGGCGACCCCAAGAAAACGCTGATCAATCTGATGGACACCGCCAATCCGATGATGTCGGGCGTTGTCCAAAATCAAGACTCCTACATGAAGGGCAAAATCGCCCAGCGCTGGTATTACGACCGCATCGACGGCATTCTGGAAGAGTGTTTCGACCTGTTCACCAAGAAAACCGGCCGGCCTTATAGCTTTGTCGAACCGTACCAGTGCGAGGACGCGGAGTTTATCCTCGTCGGCATGGGCAGCTACATGGAGACGGCCAAGGTCACCATCGATTACCTCCGCAGCAAGGGCATTCCAGCGGGCTGCCTCAATGTCTGTTGTTTCCGCCCGTTCCCGGCCCGGCACATTGTCAACGCCCTCAAGAATTGCACGGCGTTTACGGTCTTCGAGCGCATGGACGATCCGCTGTCCACGACAGGCAATCACCTGACGCGCGAAATTAAAGCAGCCTTCTGCGATGCGGCTTTGGGCGTCAACGGCCAGGAGAAAATCGACCGCATCCCGCGCATCTACCACGGCGCCGCCGGTCTGGGCAGCCGCGATGTCCGCCCCGGCGACATTTACGCCGTGATGGAAAACATGATGAAACCCGACGGTCAGCACTATTTTTGCGTCGGCATCGACCATGCGCTGGCGCTGAAGCGTGGAGAAGATCCCGATCTGCGTCCCAAGGGCGGCTTCTCGATGCGCGGCCACTCCGTGGGCGGTTTCGGCAGCGTGACCACGAATAAGGTCATCGCCACCATCGCCGGCAACGTCTTCGGCAAGGACGTGCAGGCCTATCCCAAGTACGGTTCCGAAAAGAAGGGTCTGCCGACAACCTACTATCTGACCATTGGCGATTCGCACATATACATGCACAGCGAACTGGAGCACATTGACCTCTTGTGCGTCAACGATCCGACCGCCATGCTCAATCCGCTGACGCTCGAAGGCCTGCAACCGGGCGGCTCCATTTTCATGCAATCGCCCCACAACGAACCGCTCGACGTGTGGAAACACTTGCCGTCGACGGTCAGGCAGATCGTCAAGGACAAGAAATACCGCATTTACTTCTGCGACATGGTCAAGATCGCCCGCGAAATGGCGTCCGAGGCCGACCTGCAAATGCGCATGCAGGGCATCGTGTTGCTTGGCGCCTTCTTGAAATTGACACCCTACGCTAAACAGAGCAACATGAGTGAAGAGCATGTTTACGAAGGCGTGGAAAAGGCGCTGTTCAAGTATTTCGGCAAGCGCGGCGATCGCGTGGTGCAGGATAATTTGAATTGCGTCAAACGCGGGTACAAGGAGATGCAGGAGATATCGGCGGCGGTAATTAATGGATAACACGAGCCTCCGGAACCACTCCAACCAATGAAAGTGCGAGCGATGAAAAGCCTTTTAGAGCAGGACGGTTGGCGGCGGATCAAGTCCAAAGGGGGACACCGGCAGTTTAAGCACGCGACCAAACGAGGTCGAGTCACGGTGTCCGGAAAAATGAGCGATGAGCTAAAGCCCGGCACGGAAAACAGCATTTTGCGACAGGCTGGACTGAAAGGGTGAGTTATGCTTCGTTACGCCATTGTGATCGAAAAGGCGACACGAAATTACTCCGCATACATTCCCGATGTGCCTGGCTGCGTAGCCACAGGCGCAACTGTAGAGGAAGTGCAGCAGAACCTACAAGCCGCGTTGCAACTTCATTTGGAGGGAATGGCAGAGGACGGTGAGCGGCCTCCGACGCCGACCAGCGTTGTCGAGTACCTCGAAGCTGAGGAGCCTGTTTTGTCCAAGGCTGGGTGATGTTGCTGAAATGCAAATCGTGAAATTCATTTGCTGGAAAGAGCAATAAGCCTGGCTGGGCTATTTCCAGGACTATCCAGGCTACCGGACTCAGGGAAAGTCGCTCAAGAGTTAGTCCTAAGCGACACACAATTAATGAATAACCTTTTTCGGAGTTGAATGGTCATGACAACTGCAACCACCAACGGCGCCCCCAAAACGTCCATGAACGACGCCAACGAGCGCGACCCGTTTAATAACAACAGCTACGGCACGATTATAGACAGTGGCTACAAGCTGGTCAGCTTGCCGGTACTGGATGTCGTCGATTTCAACGAGCGCGTCATTCGCGCTTATGAAGAAGGCTGGGGCGAACGCGATTTGCCCGCCGATTTGTCGGTTGCCCGTTCGCTCATTCCCGCGGGTACTGCCACTCTCCGCGATTTCAGCAATATCGCTCCCGAAATTCCCGTCTATATCACCGAAAACTGCACCGGTTGCATGGATTGCGTCACCGAGTGCCCCGACACCGCCATCCTTGGCAAGGTGCTGGGAGAAAAAGAACTCGAAGAAAAGCTCAAGACCATTCCCGAAGCGGACCGGGCGATGTTCAAGGCCCAGTGGTCCAAAACCAAAAAGTATTACGACGCCGGCAAAAAGAAAACCGGCGACGGCGGCATGTTCAACATCATCATCGACCCGTCCAAGTGCAAGGGCTGTGCTGAGTGCGTCACCGTTTGCGATGACGACGCCCTCAAAATGGTGGCCAAGACCGACGACCTCATGACCCAGACCCGCAAGAGCCACCGCTATTTCAAGCAAATTGGGCCGTCCAACAACAAATACATCAACGACAGCCTGCTCATCGACATGATGCTCAAGGAAGAGACGCATCTGTATGTCGGCGGTGCCGGTTCCTGCGCCGGGTGCGGCGAAGGTACCGCTCTGCGCATGCTTTGCTCGGCCACTGGTTCCAAGCACGGCGATCAGTGGGCACTCGTGGCCGCCACTGGTTGCAACACCGTGTACACCTCGACCTATCCGTACAATCCGTATCTCGTCCCGTGGACGAATTCGCTGTTCGAAAACGCCCCGGCCGACGCCATTGGCGTTCGCATGCGTTGGGACCAAATGGGCTGGAACAACAAACCGATCTGGTGCATCGGCGGCGACGGCGCCATGTTCGACATCGGCTTCCAGGCTCTGTCGCGTCTGTTCGCCAGCGGCATGAATGTCAAGGTTTTCGTGTTGGATACCCAGGTTTATTCCAACACCGGCGGCCAGGCCTCCACCAGCACCTACACCGGCCAAAACACCAAGATGAGCGTTCACGGCAAGACCTTCGGCGGCAAACAGGAACGCCGTAAGGAGATTGCCCAGATCGCCATGATGCACCCGCGGACTTATGTGGCTCAAACGACATGCGCTCACGTCAATCACTTCTACAAATCGGTCCTGGGTGCGCTCGAATTCGACGGCCCGGCGATTGTGGTCTGTTACACGACTTGTCAGCCCGAACACGGCGTCGCCGATAACATGGCCGGCGAACAAGCCCGCCTGGCGGTGGACAGCCGCGCTTTCCCGATCCTGATTTACGATCCCCGCAAAGGCGACACGATCAAGACGCGGCTCTCCTTGGTCGGCAATCCGGCCGTCAAAGACGACTGGTTCAAGAATCCCAAGACGAACGAAGAAGTCACCTTCATCGACTTCGCCCGCAGCGAAGGCCGTTTCTCCAAGCACTTTGACAAGGACGGCAATCCATCCGAACTGCTGCTGTGGGCCAAACAGGAACGGCTGGAAAACTGGCATCTCATCCAGGAGTTGGCTGGCTTGCGTTAATAGCTTGCCTCTGCCGTTCACATCGCTTATTCTTGTTGCGAAAGAGCAAGCCCCGCCGCGCGTGTGGGGCCCATTTTCATCCCATCAAGGAGAAGCTCCCATGCGTAAGTTCATCGCCTCCACATTCGTGACCCTGGCACTCGTCGCCATGGCGGCCGCCGGAGAACACACCGGCATCGTCACCAAATTCGAAGACGGCAAGCTGATCCTGAAGGATTTCAGCGGACTGCTGCAAGGTGGTGAAGCCACCGACATCACCATTGTGGTCGCGGACAATGTCAAAATCCTCAAAGGCAAGATCGACATTCAAGGCGGCTTCGCCGGCGGCGCCATACCCATTGAAGCGGACGGCGATTACCCCGGCGGCAAGGAGGCCTTTGCCAAGGCTGTGAAAGAAGCCACCGCAAAGAAGGCAGACGACAAAAAGGCCGATGACAAGAAAGCCGATGACAAGAAGGCCGGCAAAAAAGTCGGCGGCTTCGGCGGCATGTTTGGCGGCCCCGGCGTATTTGCCCACGTCATCACCGAAGGCGAAGGCGACAAGGCCAAGGTTGTCGAAATCCGCGTGATCGACATCGGCAATCTCAAGAAGAA
>DASRAT010001064.1:0-2984 GCA_035638015.1 Gemmataceae bacterium
ACGTTATCTTGCTAACGTCGCGCAACGCCAAGATGGACATCGTTGCCGGCCTTCAAGCTGGGGCCAACGATTACCTCGTCAAGCCCTACGACCGCGGCGAACTGCAAGCCCGCATTCAGGTGGGCCGCACTGTCGTGGAGCTTCAGCACAGTTTGGCCAAGCAAGTGCGAGACCTGGAAGAGGCGCTCGGGCAAGTCAAGCAGTTGCAAACATTGTTGCCGATTTGCTGTTATTGCAAGAAAATCCGCGACGATCAGAACTATTGGGGCCAGGTCGAAGAGTACCTTTCCAAGAACTCGGCAGTCCGCTTTAGCCACGGCATCTGCCCGGATTGCTGGAAAAAAGAAGTTGAGCCGCAAATGGATCCGCAGGTAATGCAGCAAATGATGCTGCTCAATGAAAAGGGGACCGGAAAGTGACACGCCATCGCATCATCTCTGGAACTATCACATTGCTCGTCTGGGCAACTCTGGTTTCCGTCGGCGTGTTGCCGGCGCGGGCCGCGGTCGACGACGAGATCCGCCTCGGCATGTCTGCGGCCTTCAGCGGACCTAGCAAAGGACTTGGTATCGAGCTTTACCGTGGCTCCATGGCCTATTTTCACGAAATCAACAACAAAGGCGGCATCCACGGCCGCAAAATCGTCATCAAAGCCTATGACGACGGCTACAACCCGATTCCCGCCATCGACAACACGATCCGGCTCATCGAAAAAGATGACGTGTTCTTGCTCTTCAACTATGTCGGCACCCCCACCGTGACGCGCTGCTTGCCGCTCCTCAAGCGGCATCGCGATCAAGCGGCAATGCTCTTTTTCCCTTTCACGGGCGCCGAACCACAGCGCAATCCGCCTTACGGTGAGTTGGTGTTCAATATGCGGGCCTCCTACTACCAGGAGACAACCGGGTTGGTGGATCATTTTGTAACCATTGGCCGCAAGCGCATTGCCGTGTTCTACCAAATCGACGCCTACGGACGCAACGGCTGGGAAGGCGTCCGCGCCGCCCTTGATAAGCATCAGCTGAAGATGACAGGTGAAGCCACTTACAGGCGCGGGGCGCCATTTGACTCAAGCTTTAAGGACCAGGTGAATATTCTCCGCAAAACCGAGCCGGATGCGATTGTATCGGTGGGATCATACGCCGCTTGTGCCGGCTTCATCCGGGATGCCCGCGACGCGGGCTGGAACGTGCCAATTGCCAACGTCTCCTTTGTCGGCAGTGAAAGCATGCTTGCCCTCTTGCAACAAGTCGGCAAGGTCAAGGGCGTCGATTACACGCAAAACCTGGTGAATTCCCAAGTCGTACCCAGCTACCACGACCAGACCTTGCCCGCGGTGGGCGAGTACCTGGACATGACCAAGAGGCACAAACCGCTGCCGCCGGCCGAGCTTCTCAAGGAGGCTTATCTCCCGCAGCCGCATAGTTTCGTTAGCCTGGAAGGCTTTCTCAACGCCAAACTGCTGACGGGCATTCTTGAAAAGATGGGCCCTCCGTTCGATCGGCAACGGCTGAGGCAGGCCGCGGAATCCATGAATGATTTTGACATTGGCATTGGCGTGAACGTTTCCTTTGGCCCCAACCGGCACCAGGGGATCGACCGCGTTTATTACACGGTTGTCCAGGGCGGCAGGTTCGAGCCGTTGCAGGACTGGGAAAGGTGGCGCAAATGAGATCCATAGGACTTTTCAGCAAAGCGTTGGGCATCTTGCTGGGCCTCTTTGGCGTCACGGCGCTCGTGATGGCCGGATTCTCGGCCTGGAACATCAACCAGATCCTAAGCTCGGAGTTCCAGAGCAAGGGCAAGGCCATTAGCGAGAGCATTGCCGGCACCAGCGTGGAAATGTTGTTGAACCGTGATCCGGCCACCGTTCAGGCGATGATCGATGAACGTCGCGACGGCACTACTGGCGTGGGTTACATCCTGGTGATGGATGACAAGGGCCAGGTCATCGCGCACACCTTCGTGCCTACGATTCCCGAACAGGTGTTGCACCTTGAGCGCGACCGTCTCAAAACGATCAGCCAGGAGGTGCACGTTGACGGCGTGGGCGACTGTATCGACTTGTGCAGTCCCATTCTTGCCGGCCAGATAGGTTTTGTTCACGTCGGCATGGATCGGGGGCCCATCCAGAGCAGCATCTGGCAGCGTTCTTTGCAGATGGCGGGGCTGTTCGCCGTACTATTTACGTTCAGCAGCTTGGCGACTTATCTTCTGATGCGCAAGGTTTCCATGCCCTTGAGGCGCTTGACCGATGCTGCCAATAAACTCGCTACCGGCGAGGCGTTGATCAGCAGCCAAAACGGCGAATTGCCGGAGTGGTTCCCGCAAGGTGCCGGCACGGATGAGGTCAGCCAGCTGACACGCGCTTTTCGCTTCATGGTGCAAGGCGTGGTGGGTCGCGAACAACACCTCAAACATCAATTCAAATTGCTGCTGGATTCCACATCTGAGGCCATTTATGGTATCGATCTGGAGGGCAGATGCGTTTTTTGCAATCCGGCTTGTTTGCAAATTCTCGGATACAAATCAGCCGAGGAGCTGTTGGGCAAGGGCATGCATGGCCTGATCCACCATACCCGCCCGGATGGCACCCCCTATCCCGTCGAGGAGTGCGGCATTTATCTAGCGCATCGCTCCGGCACGGCCAGTCATAACGACAGCGAGGTGTTGTGGCGGGCCGATGGCACGAGCTTCCCCGCGGAATACTGGTCCAATCCCATGCGCGAAGCCGGCGTGATCGTCGGCTCGGTAGTGACCTTCGTGAACATCTCTCAGCGCAAGGCCGCGGAAGCGGAGCTGCGCAAGGTCAAAGAAGCCGCCGTGGCCGCCAATGTCGCCAAAAGCGAGTTTCTGGCCAACATGAGCCATGAGATTCGCACGCCCATGAACGGCATCATCGGCATGAGCGAACTGGCGCTGGACACCGACTTGACAGGCCAACAGCGCGAATACTTGACCATGGTCAGGACCTCCGCGGAGTC
>DASRAT010001065.1:0-2107 GCA_035638015.1 Gemmataceae bacterium
CTCAAAGTCCAGAAAACCGACAATGAAACGGAAAGCGTCAAGATCGCGACGCCGGACGGCACCGTGGTCGATGACCAAAACAAGAAACAGCTCAAGACCTGGGTCTTCGAGGAAACCATCGTCGAGCGTCCGGACCTCAAAAAGAGGGCCACCATTCTCAAGCGCACCTATTCCAAGGCCACGGTGGTCGTGGACAAGGAAAACGTTGTGCTGCCTTACCAGGGCAAAACGATTGTCATCGAGCGCAAAAAAGACGGCAAATACTCGTTCAAGTTTGACGGCGGCGCCGAAATCACCGGCAAAGACGCGGAGTTTCTGGACCAGGAGTTCAACCAGGATGGCGACGACGATGATCTCGAAGCGATCCTGCTGCCGCGCAAGGCCGTGGCAATCAATGAAGCCTGGAAAATCCCCATGCCCGAGTTTCTCAAGACTTTCGAAAAACAAGCCAAGATGAGCATTGTCAATGACAAGGCGACCGGCACCGGCAAGCTGGTCAAGGCCTTCAAGAAAGATGGGAGGCTGTATGGCAACCTGGTGATCACGCTCGATTTGCCGATCAAGGCGCTCAAGCTGCCCACCGGCGACCTGCCCTGTAAAGAGGGCGCAGTGTTGACGGTGATCATGAAAGCAACGTCGTGCATTGACGGCAGCATCAGCGATGAGATGGCCGAATGGGGCGTGAACCTCAAAGGCTCGGCGTCCATCCCCGCGGACAACCCAATGGGCGTGCTGAATTTCGTCATCAACAGGGTAAGCGAAGGCACATCAGCGGAAGCCAAAAAGAAGTGATCAGGCGAGCCGAGGGCCGTAAGGCCCCGTGTTATGTGACCATTCCTTCCAAGGGAGATCTACGATGTTTCGGCCAATCATGACCATGGCGACGGCAGTAGTCTTGGCCCTGCCGGCGCTGGCCGCGGGGCAGGACAGCTACACCCTAAAATTCAAGGAATCGGCCAAGGGCGACACGGCCCGCGTCAAAAAAGTCGATACCGAACTCCAGCAATTCAACCTTGTTGACAACACCGGCAAGATGCTGGACGGCAAGGACGAAAAAAACGTCAGCACCATGATGTACACTGAAACCATCCTGGACAAACCCGACGCCAAGAAGCCGCCGACGCGGGTCAAGCGGGTGTACGAAAAAGCGGAGCTGACCGCCAACGGCATCACCACGATTCTGCCCATGCAGGGCAAGACGGTGCTCATCGAGCGCAAGGACAACAAATACATCTACACCTATGAGGGCGGCGGCGCCGTCGGCGACGCCGAAACCAAGCTGCTCGACAAGGAATTCGCGGAAGAAAACCCAAAGGGCAGCGACTTCAGCAAGAAGTTCCTGCCCTCGGACACCATGAAAATCGGCCAGGAAGTGAAGAGGCCGGCGCGTGAACTGGCCAAGGAGTTTGGCCTGGACGAAAAGACTTTCGTCATCGATTTCGACAAAGCCACAGCCTCGGTGACGCTGGCCAAAATCTACAAGAAAAACGGCAGCGATCACGGCGACATTGTTTTCAAGGTGGCATTGCCGATCACAGCCATGAAAGTGCCGGGGTTGGACATCAAGTTCAAGCCGGGCGCGGTTTTCTTGATCGAGTTCACGATTGCGGCCTGCGTGGACGGGACGGCCAGCGACGCCGCCATGAAGATCAGTGCCGGCCTTAATGGCGAAGCCAGCATTCCCGCGGAGGCGCCGATGTTCACCATGAACCTATCGGTGCAGACGACGGGTGAATGGAGCGTGGTGGAAGTAAAGAAGAAGTGATGTGCGTTGTGCCGCTTGCGGCTTTGCGACGAGCGCTAAGCCGCAAGCGGCACAACGCTATTTTGGAGCGACCCAGGTTGGCTGGTATCGTTCCAGATACCCCAGCAAATCCAGATGCTCCTCGACATTGTCATAGCCATACAGTTTCAACTCGTCGATTGCCTGCTCGTTGGACCAGTGGTCGAATTCCATGCGAAAGACGGCGCACATCGCCCCGGTGCGGTGCTTGCCGGCCAGGCAATGGACCAGCACGGGATAGTTGGCGGGATTGCTCATGATCTCGCGAAACTTGATCACGCTTACCTCGTTGGGCACCGAGCCGTCAGGTGCGTCCCAGCCCAA
>DASRAT010001066.1:0-16499 GCA_035638015.1 Gemmataceae bacterium
GATCACTTTGAGAGTCTTGGTGTCGAAAAAAGTCGCGGGATTGCCGGAGACCAGCCCGGTATGGTTTTCCGGGTCGATCGCCACGCCACGCCCGGTCGCCTTGGCCAGGGTGCCCACGAGCTTGTAGGTATCGAGGTCGAATATGCTGACCGCGTTGCCGCAGGCGACATAAACCTTGCGGTTGGCGCTGTCCGCCGTGACATAGTCAATCCCCCCGGCGGCGGGAATCTGCGTGGTGGTAATAATCTTGTACGGCTTGGCCCCGACGTCGTCGGCCGGAGCACTCAGGGCGAGACCTAAAAACGCCGACAGGCCGAGGGCGGCCGCAAGCAGGGTGCGGGGGTTCTGGGGCAGTCTTTTCATAGATACCTCCTGGGCGCCGTGGACACTTGGTGATGGATCAAACGACATTGTAATGAATTTGGCTCTTCCGGAATTCGTGTGCGTAGTTTTTAAGTGATATGGCTCGCCAAGCAGGGATTCTGCGGGGACTTTGTCCACAAACCCAAAATGGTGTTTTGTAACGAAAAGAAAAAACTTCCTCAAGGAGCTTGAAGCTGTGCGGGATGACCCTGCGAGAAGCAGCTCGTCGAGCCAGCATTGGCTGCACTCACAGTCACGCCGCGTTGGCACTCAAGCGGCGTTTCCATCCTTGGCCGAAATCAACGAGTGGAAGGTTCCTCTTCCTATTCACGCCCTCCAAGTCCGGATGGGCAAACCCCAGACTATCTACGGGCAGAACGAGATAGACGGATCGCTTGACACTTAACAAAGAAAATGCACGTGTTTTTTATTTGACGAAGCAGTGGCGCTAACTTAGCATGATGTCCAATGTGCAACGTGCACGTGGCATTGTGCCACGATTACGTGGTATTGGGTGTGGGGCGGGAATCGTAATGGCACAAGATCAGTCAGATACAGGTACAGTGCAAACCAGCATAACCGTGAACACCGGGCACGAACTCGCAATGTCCCTGCGCGGCGCTTACCTGGCCCTGCATCGCCTGGCAGATGCCGATTTTGCTCGCTATCGCATCACTGCGGACCAGTTCCCTATCCTCGCGGTGCTGGGCGACGGTTCGATTCGAACTCAGTCCGAGGTGTGCCGACAGTCCCATACCGATCCCAACACAATGAGTTCGATGTTGGCCCTCATGCAAAATCAGGGACTCGTCAAGCGGATGAAACACCCCACGGACGGCAGAGTCCGGACGGTCAGGCTCACACCGAAGGGCAAGCGGGTGTTTACGAAGGCTTTCGCGGGAACCGAGGCTGGTCACCGGGGCCGATTATCTGCACTTTTCACGGAGGAAGAACTCGAAGTTTTCCTTCGGTGCTTGAAGCGAATCATGCAAGAGCTATTTCGACCGCCACGGATCCGAAGGCGGCAAAAGAACAAAGCACCAGCTTCCAAATTGACAACTTAGCGACAAGGACAGCCTAAAAGCAGACCGACGGGCTGGACAAGTACTCAACGCCTTTCCTGGAGTACATACGCCAATGCCGGCAGAATTAATCGACCACTTGAGTCGCGAGCAGATTCTGGATTTGATCGCCTACGTCATCTCCCAGGATGATCCGACCGACGAAATGTTCAAGCAACCCGCCAAAGGAAAAAAATAGTCACATTCTACCCCCCCGGAGTTTTCAACCATGTACGCTCCTCTCTCGCGTGCGACCATGATGGGCGCGTTTTGTTTTGGCCTGGTGGCCATGCTGGTCCTGGAGACACAGGCGCTGGCGCAGGACGACCCTTCCAAAATCTTCAACTTTCCACCGGCCAACAGCAAAGGCAAAAAGGGCAAAGGCGGTGGCACGCCGGCGTCCGAGAACATCACGGTGGTCAAAGGCTTTAAGGTCGAGCGACTTTACATTGTGCCGCAAAGCACCCAGGGCAGCTGGGTGGCCATGACGGTCGATCCGCAAGGCCGCATCGTCGCGGGGGGGCGGGACAATGCCGGCATTTTCCGCATCACTCCACCAGCGCTTGATGGTAAGCCTGAAGACACCAAAGTCGAGAAATTGAATTTCGACCTCACCAGTCCGAACGGGCTGCTCTACGCTTTTGACAGCCTTTATGTAATGAAATGCGGCGGCGGTGGTGGAGGCGGCGGCAACCGTCCTAACGGCCTCTATCGCATCACGGCCTCCAAAAAAGGTGGGGAATACGATACCGTCACTCTGCTGCGGTCCCTCAACGGCGGCGGCGATCACGGGCCACACTATGTCCAGCTTTCGCCGGACGGCAAGTCGCTCACCGTTGTCTGCGGCAACAGCACCAAGGTCACGGAGTTCTCTAACTCCTACCTCCCCAGAATCTGGGGCGAGGATGCCACACATCCCTTGCTGGCTTCGTTTGGCGGAGTCAATGCCCCCGCCGGATGGATCGCCAGGATCGATCCGGAAGGCAAAAAATGGGACCTCTATAGCGCCGGTTTTCGCAATCAATACGGCGCGGTCTACAACCACAACGGCGATCTTTTCACCTATGACTCGGATATGGAATGGGATATCGGCACTCCGTGGTATCGCCCGTCGCGCGTTTCCATGGCGGCCAGCGGCGGCGATGCCGGCTTCCGCAATGGCTCGCGAAATATGCCACCTCGGTATCCTGATACCCTGCCTGCCATCATCGATATCGGCCTGGGCTCTCCCGTAGGTGTCGGGTTTGGTTACGGCGCCAAGTTCCCCGCTAAGTATCAGGAAGCCTTCTTCATCAACGACTGGAGCTATGGCCGCATCCTGGCCGTCCATCTCAAACCCCAGGGCAGTTCCTACACGGCAACGGCCGAGCCATTCCTGTTCTCAGCCGGCTTGTCGGTGACGGACGTGGTCATGAATCCCAAGGATGGGGCCATGTATTTCTGCATTGGCGGCAATTCCCAGTCTGCGCTCTACCGCGTCACCTACGTCGGCTCCGAATCGACCGCCCCCGCCAAGAATGATGAAACCTTCGCGGACCAGCGTGCGATCCGTTACAAACTGGAAGCATTCCACGGCAAAAAAGATCCCAAGGCCGTCGAGACTGCCTGGCCTTATTTGAGCAGCGACGATCGCTTTATCCGTTTCGCCGCCCGCGTGGCGATTGAGCATCAGGACGTGAAGCAATGGCAAGACCTTGCACTGAAGGAAACCAATCCCGTGGCCGCCACACATGGCCTGCTGGCCTTGGTCCGCACTGTCGGCAAGGATCAAACCAAGGGTGGTGGCAAGGGCGGCGGCAAAAAGGGTGGCGGCGACGATGTGCCAAGCAACGACCAGGCAGGCGGTGGCAAAAACCCCGAGATGAAGAACGCCATCCTGGACGCCCTGGAACGCATTGACATTGGCAAGCTCAGCGATTCGCAAAAGTGCGACATCCTCAGGGTTTATTCGGTGTTGTTCACGCGCATGGGCAAACCGGAAGGTGCTCAACGCGACCGCATCATCAAGCGCTTCGATCCGCTCTTCCCGGTGGTGACGAAAGATTACAACATCGGGCTCAACGCCGACCTGTGCGAGTTACTCTGTAATCTCGAAGCGCCAGGCATCCAGGCCAAAGTGCTCAAGGCCATCGAGATGGCCCAGAAGCGGCCGCAGCCCACCACGCAGGCTTGGACCGCGAAGCCTTACTACCAGGGGCCGGTAACGCACAGCCAGGTGGAAGAGCTGACTTATGCCTGGCATCTGGCCTACGTGAAAACCGGCTGGCAGGAACCACAGAAGAAGCAAATCGCCGACCTGTGGAAGAACCGTTTTTCCACCTTCAAGGGCGGGAATTTGTACAACGGCGCTGTGAGTTCCATGCGCCAGTCCACCTTGCAGAATTCCGGGCAGGCGGCTGGCCTGGATGCCGAGTTTAACGCCGGCCTGGAATACGGCCGCTGGTTTGTCAATGGCTTGCTGAAATAAACGCTGAGCATAAGTGGCAAGCGCCGCGCGATTCATTCACTGAGTCGGCGGCGCCCCACGTCGGCGCGTTTCCAAATACTCATGTCAATTCGTTTTGAGGGAGGGAAGCCAATGAAAGCGAGCCTGACCGTTGCCACGCTCATCGTGTTTTTGAGCACAGCAATCAGCCGCGCAGCCGATCCAATCACCGTGGACCTCTGGCCGGGCGGCAAACCGCCTGGTCAGAAGGTAGAACCTGGCCCGGACACGGTGACCAAGAACAAAGCGGGCAAGGTGCGCATTACCGACGTTACCAGGCCCCAAATCGTGGTCTATCCGGCCCCCAAGGAAAAGAACACCGGCACCGCGCTGATCATCGCGCCAGGCGGCGGCTTCAAAGATCTCGGTTGGGACTTTGAAGGAGTGGCGATGGCAGAATGGTGCAACAAGCAAGGCGTGACCGCGATCATTCTCAAGTACCGCGTGCCCAGCAATGCGCAGGGGGCCAATCTTGATGGCCAGCGGTCCGTTGGTCTGGTGCGCAGCCGGGCCAAGGAATGGGGCATCGATCCCAAAAAGATCGGCATGATCGGCTTTTCGGCCGGCGGCGCTGTCATGAATTACACGCTGCTCAACATCGATAAACGTGGCTACGAGCCTGTCGATGAGCACGACAAAGTCAGTTCCAAACTCGACTGGGGCGTCTACATTTACTCGGCGGGCGGCCTGGCAGGCAAGGACGGAAAGAACACCGCAAGCATCACCAAGGAAAAGATCCCGCCGCTATTCATGGCCGTCGGCTACGACGACAACACGGTCAACGGCATGGTTCAAAGTTTCCAGGCGCTCAAAAAGGCCGGCGTGCAGGCGGAACTCCATGTTTACGCGACCGGCCCCCACGCGTTTGGTGGCAATATCTTGAATCCACCTATGCCGCTCATTGGTGACTGGTCGCATCGCCTCGAAGCATGGATGCGTTATCAGAAACTCCTCGATCCAAAAAAGGTTCCTTGAACCCTCATAGGAGAATCCACGATGAAACGATTCATGAGTCTGCTGGTGGCCTGGGCCATCTGCTTGGCCCTGGTATTGGTGGCGCCGCTATTGGCCCAAACGCCTGGCAAATTGCCGGCGGCGCCCAAGGGCTTCGACAAGAAGCGTGACAACATAAAGCGTGGCAAAGTGGAGACCGTCGAATACGACTCCAAAACGGTCGGCGCCAAGCGCAAGATGGTCATCCACACTCCCCCTGACTATTCGAAGTCCGCCAAGTACCCGGTCTTTTACTTGCTGCACGGCGCCGGTGATGATGAGACTGGTTGGCAGAAGAAAGGTTCCGCCGACATCATTCTCGACAATTTGTACGCGGACAAGAAACTCGAATCGATGATCGTGGTCATGCCCAATGGCTTTGCCCAGGCGGCGGGCGGCGGTGGGAAAAACAGCGGCTTCGAAAATGACCTGCTCAAGGACATCATCCCCTACGTGGAATCTCATTACGCGGCGAAAACCGATCGCGAGAACCGGGCGCTGGCGGGACTGTCAATGGGCGCGGGCCAATCTCTGAGCATTGGCCTGAAGCATATGGACAAGTTCGCCTGGGTCGGCGCATTTTCCGGTGGCGGCGCCAATGCGGCCAAAGGGTTAACGGATTCGGCCGATGCCGCCAAGAAACTCCGCCTGCTCTGGGTCTCTTGCGGCGATAAAGACAACGGTTTCAAAAACGCCGAGGCCCTGCACAATTCCCTCGCCGACAAGAAAATTCCACACGTCTGGCACATCGATTCCGGCGCCCATACCTGGCCGGTGTGGAAGAATGACCTGTACCTGATTTCGCAAATGCTATTTCGCGACAAGAAGTGAGGATCCATTACTCGCGGCAAGGAGCTCGCCGACCACGACCGTCCAAGTCAAGGACGTGAAGATCACGATGCTCCTGCCGTAGTTAAACCATGTGGTGTCTTATGCGCACGTTGACTAAATTGCTTATCCCCATTTCCTTTGCCATGGTCGCGAGCGTGGCCATGAGCCAAGAACCGTTCCAACCGCCCGGCCAAAAGGGCGGCAAAGGTCTCTCCATGTCCAGGATGGAAGAGTTGGTATTGGAGGCCATGCCGGCCAAAGCTCCAGTGAAGGCCAAGCAGCCCCGCAAGATACTGATCTATTCAAAGACAGCCGGTTTCCGCCATTCTTCCATTGCGATCGGGGTCAAAACCCTGAGCCTGATGGGCACCAAGACCGGCGCCTACACCTCGTTCGCCACCGAGGATGAAAGCTATTTCGAGCCGCAGAAGCTGAAGGAATTCGACGGCGTTTTCATGGTCAGCACGACCGGCGATTTCCTGAAGCCCACCAAGGGCGATGCCAAGGAAAAAGCTGCCCGCGAGGAAGTGCTGCGCAAGAGCCTGATGGAATTTGTAAATAGCGGCAAAGGACTCATGGGCCTGCACGCCGCCACGGACAGCTATCCCAAAAGCTGGCCTTCGTACGCGGGCTTGATCGGCGGCGGCTTCCAAAGCCATCCCTGGACCAAGCTCGTCCCGGTGAAAAACGTGGACCCGAACAACGTCGTGAACGCGGGCTTGGATGGCAAGGACTTCGAGGTCGACGACGAGATTTACCAGTTCAGGCTCGACACGGCCAAGGCGACCGAGCTCAGGTTTTTGCTGGTGCTGGACGTGGCCAAGATGGGGAAGGACGCGGCCAAGGGCAATCGCAAGACCGATGGGCCTTATCCCGTAAGCTGGATCGCCAACCACGGCAAGGGGCGGGTCTATTATTGCTCGCTGGGACACCGCGAGCAGATTTTCTGGAACCCGCTGGTATTGAAACACTATTTGGCCGGGATTCAGTTCGCCCTGGGCGACCTGCCGGCTGACGCCACGCCGACGGCGAATGCAGCGAAGAAATAGAAGTAGAAACCGGCTTCAGAACCAGCCAAGGGGGCAACACCCATGAGTTCAGCTATTACACTGTTGTTGCTGATCACCTTGGCGCCGGGTCGTTCGACACCCGGCCCTGCACATGTGCCAGGGCCGGGCATCGACAAGCAGGTTACTAATAGTATTGGCATGAAATTGACCTGGATCGCGCCGGGCAAGTTCATGATGGGCTCGACCGCGGCGGAAATCGCCAGCGTCCAAAAAGAGGCTAAGAACAATTGGTACGACAACGAAGGGCCTCAACATGAGGTGGAGATTAGCAAGGGTTTTTACCTGGGCGTCTTCCCCGTGACCCAGGCCCAGTATCGCCAGGTCATGGGCAAAAACCCAAGTTGGTTTTCCTCGGATGGCGGCGGCAAAGACGATGTGGCCGGGCTGAAAACCGACGATTTCCCCGTGGAGATGGTTTCATGGGGAGATGCCAAGGAGTTCTGCAAGAAGCTGAGTAAGAGCGAGGGAAAAACCTATCGCCTGCCGACGGAGGCCGAATGGGAATATGCCTGTCGGGCCGGCACGAGAACCCACTTTGCCACCGGTGACGGCGAAGCAGCACTCAAAAAAGCAGGTTGGTTTGAAGGTAACAGCGGCGGCAGAACCCAGCGCGTGGGCCAGTTGGCTGCCAATGCCTGGGGCCTCCATGACATGCACGGCAACGTCTGCCAGTGGTGCGAAGATTGGTTCGAGCCGGACTACTATCAAAACAGTCCCAAGAAAGATCCGACAGGACCTGCCATTGGCGAATGCCGAGTTTTGCGTGGCGGTTCCTATCGCTTTATCGCATGGGGCTGCCGCTGTGCCACTCGCATTTATGGCCGGCACGATAACGAAGACAACGACTGTGGATTCCGGGTGGTATTGATAGCCCCTTGAACGGTGTACGTCTTGATCAGAATTGGGGAACAACATGCTTCTGCAGCGTTACGGCCTTGTGTCTGGACTGGCAACCATCACCCTGGCGATCTTCTTGACGCAGGCCACGTTTTCCTCCTTTGCGCAGGACGTGAAGGACAAGGGGCAAGACGCGAAGGGCAAGGCCCAGGACACGAAATGTAAGGACAAGGCGCCCGCCAAGCAAGGCAAAGGCAAAAAAGGTTCGGCAACACCCGCCACGCCAGAGCAATTGCTGGCCGACGTGAGGGCCTCCAAGGATTTCAACGTTACCATCTTCGCTCAACATCCCGACATCAACTATCCAACCTGCATCTGCACCACTCCGGACGGTAAACTCTTTGTCGGCATAGATGGCAATAGCGCTCAAGGGACGGCGCCTAACCGGGGCAGAGTCATTCTCTGTGAGGACACCAAGGGCACCGGCAAAGCCGACAAGTTCACCGTATTTTGCAAAGTCGACCACCCGCGCGGCATGGTTTATCTAAACGGCGCCTTGTACGTCAATCATCCCGGCGATTTCAGCGTCTTTTACGATGATAACAATGACGGCGTCGCTGATCGCTCTGAACTGCTAGTGAAGGACATCGCTGCTCGCAAAGCCTACACCGCTCGCGGCGCCGATCATTCCACCAACAACATCACCATGGGAATTGACGGCTGGATCTATTTCGCCGTCGGCGACCAGGGCATGAATGCAGCAGTCGGCAAAGACGGGGCCAAGCTGTCCATGCGCAGCGGCATTGCCCGCGTGCGCCCCGACGGCACCGGTCTCGAAGCGGTTCTTTGGGGCACGCGTAATATTTACGGCGTCGCCATCGACCCGTACATGAATATGTTCACTCGCGACAACACCAATGACGGTGGCGGCTGGAACGTGCGTTTGAACCATGACATCCCGACAGCTCAGTACGGCTATCCTTCCCTCTTCGTCAACTTTGCCGATGAGATCATGCCGCCCCTTGTCGATTACGGTGGCGGCGGGCCAACCGGGGCCACCTTCCTTGATGAGCCAATGCTTCCCGCACCCTACAACAACACGCTTTTCACGGTGGATTACGGCAAGCACCAGATCTTCCGCCACATCCTCGAACCACAGGGCGCGACCTTCAAGCGCGGGACCAAGCAAGTCGAGTTTTTGAAAATCACCAACCCTATCGACATGGAATTTGACGGCATGGGTCGACTCTACATCTCCAGCTTCCGCGGCGCCGGTTTCAATTACAGCAATGAAAACACTGGCTATATTGCGCGGCTCACGCACAAGGACGTCAAACCGATTGTGTATCCGGTATTGAACAAAACCACGGATGCCGAACTTGTGCGGTTCGCGACAGGCCCGAGTGCGCATCTTCGGATGGGCGCTCAGCAAGAGATTCTCCGCCGCGGCGATAAGGAAGAGATCACGAAGGGGCTGGAGAAAGTCGCGGCGTCGGATACCGCTCTTTCTGGCCGCGTTGCCGCACTCTACACTTTGAAGCAGTTGCGTGGCGAGAAGTCCCACCCGGCCCTCGTCCAGCTTGCGGCCGACGCCAAGGTGCGCGAGTTCGCATTGAAAGCGCTCGCGGACGATAAAAGGAAATTGGACGGAGTGCCCGTCGCTTTGTTCGTCAACGCGCTCAAAGATCCAGATCCCCGCGTGCGTATGCAGGCCGTCATCGGCCTTGGCAGGATGGGTAAGAAAGACGTCGCGGACCAACTGATCCCCATGCTTGACGATCAGGACCCGGCCATCGCACACGTGGCCTATCGCAACCTTTGGATTCTCGGCGCCTACGAGACCTGCCTCAAGGCTTTGGACTCGTCATCGTCGCCGAAGGTGATTCTGGGCAGCACCTTCGCCCTCCAGCTCATGCATACGGCTCCGGTTGTCGATGGTTTGATTCAGAAGCTCAGTCAGTCCCAAGACACCCGGGTGCACCAAGCGGCGATCCGCGCCCTGGCGCGGCTTTACTACGACGAAAAGGCATGGGACGGTTCCTGGTGGGGGACGAGGCCAGCCACAAAAGGCCCTTATTTTCAAACCGTCAAGTGGTCGGAATCGGACAAGATTGCCGATGCCCTGTCCAAGGCTGTCAAGGTGGCGGACACGCCGGCACTTGCCTTTTTGCTGCAAGAAGTCACGCGCAACAACGTCCCGTTCGCGGGCAAAGTGGAATTGACCATCAAACTGGCCACGACCGATGCCAAATACCGCAGCCAGGCGGTGACGCTGCTGGCTGGCCAAAGTCAACTCTCACCCGAAGGCGCCCTGCTGTTGCAGCAGATTGTCCGTGAAGGGAAAGACCCTGCCGCGATGCAGGCCAAGGCCATCAACGGCCTGCACGCTGCGGCAATCAAGACGAAGAATCTGGACCTCATCGTGCCCGTGCTAGCGACGCACTGGGGATCCAACTCAGCCGCGCAGGTCGCCCTTGCCAGGGATGCCTTCATTCGAGATGGCGCGCTGGCCGACCACGTTGACTATTTCGCCAAGGCGGCACAGGACAACGACGCCAAAAAAAGTGGATTTGCTTACGCGGTCCTGTTGCAGCTGGCCAGCAATTTCCAGTTGCCCAGCGGACCGCGCAACCAGGCCGGCAAAAGCCTCGAAGAAGCCTGGACCAAACCGGCAAGCACCGTTGCTCTGTTGAAAGCCATTGGCGACACCAAGGCCGACGAGTGCGCTTTGCAGGTCAAGCAGTTCCTGAACGACAAACGGCCTGAAGTCAAAGAGGCAGCCACCTACGCCGCCAAGCTCATCGACTTGGATGCTCTGGACAAAGCCAAAAAGGGGCCGACGGTCGGCTCGCTGAGTTATGAGGACGCGGTCGCCGCCGTCCTCCAAGAAAAAGGGGACGCCACGCGCGGCAGCCGTCTCTTTATCAAGCAGGGCTGCATACTTTGCCACACCATCTCCCCCCTGGACACGCCCAAAGGCCCTCACCTGGAGGATATTGGCAGCAAGCAGAAACGCGAGGAGCTGCTCGAGTCGATCCTCAAGCCCAGTGCCAAATTAGCTCAAGGCTACGAGTCGTGGATCTTCACGCTCACGGACGGCAAGATGGTCACGGGCTTCGTCGTCCGCGAGACCGGAGATGCGATTGAGGTGCGCAATGTCGGCGGCATCTCCATGCTTATTCCTAATGCAGATATCGACACCCGTGTCCGAAGCGAGGTGTCGATCATGCCCGAAGGTCTGGCCAGCAATTTGACCGTACAAGAGTTTTCCTCGCTAATCGCTTACCTGGAGTCATTGCGCTCAAAGAAGTGATGGCAGGAACTAAAGGTGAATGCGTTTATTATTTTCGCAAGAACGTCAACGGCTACGCTCTCTGGAAATAAGGAGACTCGAATGCGGTGTCTAACTTTCTACCTACGTTTCTTCGCTGTCGGGGCATGCCTTTTGATTCCGGCCGGCTTCTTGCATGCCCAAGACGCCAAAGGCCAGGCCAAAGGCGGCGCGAAGGTTGGCCCTGATGACAAGCAAGTTTTTCCCGATCCGCCCGCCGGATTCAATGCCGTGCGCAACAAGGCTCCGCAAGGCGAGGTCAAGGTCGTAGATTACGACTCCAAAACGCTCGCAGTGCGCCGCCAGATGCGCGTCTACACGCCGCCGGGCTATAAGAAAGACTAGAAGTACCCGGTGCTGTATATGCTGCACGGTCTGGGGAACACCAGCACGGAATGGACGCAGAGGGCCAAGGCCCCTCAGATCGTCGACAACTTGCTGGCTGACGGCAAGATCAAGCCGCTGATCATCATCTTCCCCAATGGAGACGCCAAGAACACGGTGGACAATCCCAAGCCTGGCCGTGAACAAGCGGGTTACGGCAAGCCGTTCGAAGATGACTTGCTGAAGGACATCATCCCCTTCGTCGACTCCCACTATTCCGTGTTTACCGACCGGGATCATCGCGCCATCGCCGGCATGTCGATGGGCGGCGGCCAGAGCTTGAACATCGGCCTGGCTCACCTCGACAAGTTTGCATGGGTCGGGGCCGTTGCCCCGGCTCCGAATACCAAGTCCCCGGCCCAGCTCGTGCCCGATCCGGCAGCTACCAAGAAGCTCAAGCTTCTGTATCTGGCGTGCGGAAACAAGGACGGCCTGCTCAAGGTCAGCCAGGGTGTGCACAACTACCTGAAAGAGAAGAGCGTGCCGCACCTGTGGAACGTGGACGGCAATGGCCACGATACGGCGGAAATGAGCAACAATTTGTACCATTTTGTGCAGCGCATCTTCAAAGAAGACGCGTCTGAACAGAAATTGCCCGATTCGAAAAAGGCTCCTTGATCTTCTATGCGGAGGGTTTTTCCGATGAAGCCACTTATGTTGGGGCTTGCAATTGCGGCCCTGGTTCTGACAGCGCCGCTCATGGCGCAGACGCCCGGCAAATTGCCGGCGGCGCCCAAGGGTTTCGACAAGAAGCGCGATAACATTCCGCGCGGCAAGGTCGAGACCATCGAATACGATTCCAAGTCCGTGGGCGCCAAGCGCAAGATGGTGATCTATACAGCGCCTGGCCTGGAGGCGAAAGCGAAGGTGCCCGTATTTTATCTCCTGCATGGCGCTGGAGACGACGAAACGGGTTGGAAGAACAAAGGATCGGCCGACATCATCCTCGATAACCTTTACGCCGACAAGAAACTGGTGCCGATGATCGTCGTCATGCCCAATGGCTTCGCCAATAAGGGAGGCGGTAAAGGTAAAGGTGGTGGCAAGGGCGGCGGCGGCGACGCCTTCGAAAACGACCTGCTCAAGGACATTAAGCCTTACGTCGAATCGCACTATCCCGTGAAATCTGACCGCGAGAGCCGCGCCCTCGCTGGTCTGTCCATGGGGGGCGGTCAGGCCTTGCGCATTGGCCTCAAGAACATGGACCAATTTGCCTGGGTCGGCGGCTTCTCCTCGGCGCTGGGCGGCAACCCGGAACTGATCAAGGACGGGCCCGACGCGACCAAGAAACTCCGTCTCCTGTGGGTTTCCTGCGGCGACACCGATGGCTTGATGAAAGGCAGTGAAGCCTTCCATGTGTCCCTGGATAAGTTGAAAGTGCCGCATGTCTGGCACATCGATTCTGGCGGCCATACCTGGCCGGTTTGGAAGAATGACCTCTACCTGATTTCGCAGATGTTGTTCCGCGATAAAAAGTAAAGGTGTTCGCACGTGTGGGCGCAAAAGAGCCGGGCACGCAGTAAGCGGGCAGTAGGCAGCGATTCCCGCTTACTGCGTGCGCGGCTCCAATCCCCAACCGTTCAAAGGGCCCCAAGCTATGAAATACAACCTAATTCTCCTCTCCCTACTGGCAACGCCCATCGCGCTGGCCGGCCCACCCGATGGGTTCACATCGATGTTCAACGGCAAGGACCTCACCGGCTGGGATGGCAGCCCGACCTATTGGTCGGTAAAAGACGGCATCCTGACCGGGAATGCCGACGGCACGCTCAAGTTCAACCGCTTCATTGTCTGGCGGGGCGGCAAGGTGAAGAATTTCGAGTGGCGTGCCAAGGTACGCGTCACCAAAGGCGGCAACAGCGGCTTGCAATACCGCAGCGTCGAGCGCCCTGACCTTGGTGAATCGGTGGTGGTCGGCTACCAGTGCGACATCGTCCCTGACCGCGCGGACTACAATGGCATGCTCTACGAAGAACGCGGCCGAAAGATCCTGGCCCACACCGGGGAAAAAGTCATCGTTGATGCCAAGGGCCAACCATGGGTTGTGGGAACCTTGGAGGTCAAGCAGTTCAAGGCTGGCGAATGGCACGATTTCCGTGTGCTAGTCGAAGGCAATCACCATCGGCACTGGATCGATGGCCATATGACGGTGGACGTCATCGACCTCGACGAAAAAGGTCGCAAGCTGGAAGGCATCCTTGGCATGCAAGTGCACGTCGGGCCGAAGATGACCATCGAGTACAAGGATCTGTATCTGAAAAAGCTCCCAGATGATCTGCCTCTCATTACTGCTGAAAAAGCACCGATCCCTGCCTCTGCCGTCAAAGTGCTGCCGCAAGGAAAGGATACAAAGAAGAAATAGGCTGCATTCATAACCGTCGCGTCTTCGACCTTTACATCTCCAACGTCCTGCCGCGGCGGGGCACCGAACATACGCCGGTATTCGCGGCTAAATTGAGTTGGGCGGGGAGTGATGCCGTCGCGGGAATTCGGCCGGCCCTGCAGGCCCGTCTGCAAGAGATTAAAGCCTACAAAGCGCTCTCCAAATCCACGGACGGCAGTTACTAGCGAACACATGACACCCCAAAGGAGGAAGAAATGCAGCGGCGCAAACTCGGAAAAAGCAACCTGGAAGTGTCGGCCCTTGGGCTCGGCTGCATGGGAATGAGCTTCGGCTATGGCCCTGCCGGGGATGAGCAGGAGATGATTTCCGTGATCCGGTCCGCCGTTGACCTTGGGCTCAACTTTTTCGACACCGCCGAAGTATACGGTCCGTACGCGAACGAGGTACTGGTGGGTAAGGCCCTTTCGCCGATCCGAAAGCAGGTAGTGATCGCCACCAAGTTCGGGTTTCACTTCGACGCGAACGGCAAGCAAGCCGGCCTCGATAGCCGCCCCGAGCACATCAAAGTAGTCGCGGAAGCATCGCTCAAGCGGCTCAACATCGACGCCATTGACCTGTTTTATCAGCATCGCGTTGACCCGAACGTGCCTATCGAGGATGTCGCGGGCGCGGTGAAGGAACTGATCAAGGAGGGCAAGGTCCGGCACTTCGGCCTCTCGGAAGCAGGAGTGAAAACCATCCGCCGCGCTCATGCGGTCCAGCCAGTCACGGCCCTGCAAAGTGAGTACTCCCTTTTTTGGAGGGAACCTGAAACGGAGATCATCCCAACTCTCGAAGAACTTGGCATCGGCTTCGTTCCCTTCAGCCCGTTGGGCAAGGGCTACCTCACCGGGAAGATCGACGAGAACACCACCTTCGACAGCACCGACTTCCGCAACAGCGTCCCTCGATTTTCGGCGGAGGCTCGAAAGGCGAACAAGGCGCTCGTGGATCTGCTCGGCCGCATCGCTCAGCGCAAAAAAGCGACGCCGGCCCAAATTGCGCTCGCCTGGCTCCTGGCCCAGAAGCCTTGGATCGTGCCCATTCCGGGAACGACGAAGCTGCACCGGTTGCAGGAAAACGTCAGCGCAGCCGCGGTGGAACTTACCGAAATCGATCTCCGCGAAATCGCGG
Organism: Gemmataceae bacterium; assembly: GCA_035638015.1. Taxonomy (GTDB): domain Bacteria; phylum Planctomycetota; class Planctomycetia; order Gemmatales; family Gemmataceae; genus DASRAT01. Next base: position 14,873 of record DASRAT010001066.1, read on the forward strand.
AGGCGGCCTCCCAGATCACGGTGCAAGGGGCTCGGTACTCCGAGGCCGCGCAGCGAATGATCGACCGCTGAGCGCCGTCATTGAAAACGACGAGGAATAGCAGTTTATTTGCTTGATACTCGCAATACATGAAGTGTTTTTCCAACCATTTAGATTGGAGCAAAGCGATGAGACGGCCATGGTTTGCTTCACTCGTGCTGCTGCTCTGCGGTGCCGGGCCATCAGCACAGCTGCCAACCCTTGAGAAGGCTGGCGCGCAAAAGGCCCAGCCGGGGGCCTTGCCTGACCCGGTCACAGTCACCGTCGAAGATGGCGGCACCGGCCCCTACAAGGCAATCCTGACCGGCGACCGCTCGCTACTGACGCATACGCTCTATCGTCCGAAGGACCTCACGCCCTTCGGCAAAGATGTCAAACTGCCGATCGTCTTGTGGGGCAATGGCGGCTGCCGCAACAGCTCCGGCGAGTTCCGTGAGTTCCTGTCCGAGATCGCTTCTCATGGCTTCTTGATCGTGGCGATTGGCCCTTCGAGCAGCGCCGCCACGAAGCGTGGGAACGCGCCAACCGGCCAGTCGAAATCCTCGCAGCTGCTCGATGGCCTTGACTGGGCAATGGCTCAAAATGGCAAAGACGGCGAGTACAAGGACAAGCTGGATACGAAAAAAGTGGCAGTCATGGGTCAGTCGTGCGGTGGCGTGCAAGCGCTCGAAGTCTCGCTGGATCCACGCATCACGACCAGTGTCATCTGGAATAGCGGGCTAGTCCGCAACGTTAATGCGGGGCAGGCGAAAATGGCCATGCCCGCCTTGAGTCGCGACTTGCTCAAGAAGCTGCATGCGCCAATCGCCTACATCAATGGCGGCACGAAGGACACCGCGTCGAAGTACGCGCTTGCTGATTTCCCAGAGATTGAGAAGGTCCCGGTCCTTCTGGCCAGCCAGGAGGTGGGCCACTACCCTGCGACCTTTCGGCAGCCGCATGGCGGGGCGTTTGCAGTGGCCGGCGTGGCCTGGCTGCAATGGCAGCTCAAAGGCGACCAGAAAGCGGCCAAGATGTTCACTGGCGATAATCCCGGCTTGGCCGCTGACCCGAAGTGGAAGGTGGAAAGAAAGAACATTAAGTGATCCATTTTACAAGCTTGACGAATCTGCTGTCAGGAGACTCCTTCATGCAACGGTTTGCCTGGTGCTTCGTGCTGCTTCTGTCCGGCGCGACCACATTCGCGGATGACTGGCCGCAGTGGCAGGGCCCCGACCGGACCGCTGTCTCCAAAGAACGCGGCCTGCTTAAGGAGTGGCCCAAGGAGGGACCGCCGCTGGCATGGAAGGCGAACGGCATCGGTGAAGGGTTTGGCGGCGTCGCCATCAGCCGAGGTCGCGTCTACATCCCTGGCGACAACGATGGCTCGGCCTGGCTCTACGCGCTCAACGAGTCGGACGGCAAACAGGCATGGAAAGCAAAGATCGGGCGAGGAGGGAAAATCGGGAAGGCGAGCCAACATCCCTCCGGCCCGCGCGCCACGGCGACTGTCGACGGCGACAGCCTCTACATCCTCGGCCAACACGGCGACCTCGTGTGCTTCTCGACCGAAGGCAAGGAGGTCTGGCGCATAGACTTCGTCAAGGAC
>DASRAT010001067.1:0-3088 GCA_035638015.1 Gemmataceae bacterium
GCAGAATTGCAGATCCTGTTCAGTGAAGCCGTTGACTTGCGGGCTTTCGACGTTGAAGGTGCCAATGACCTGGTCGCCGACGGATAGCGGCACCGTCACCGATGAGCGCGCCCCTTGAGAACCCAATAGATACAGCGGATCGGTCGTGGTGTCGCTGCAGAGATAGCTTTTGCCGCTGGCCGCGACGTAGCCTGTGACGCCGTTGCCCTCGGCCTTGGCGTAAAGGGCGCGCTTGCCGGCTTCCTCGGTCATGCCTTCTTCGAGCAGCGGATCGAGCTGCCCCGTTTCGCGATTGAGGAGGCGGATTTCGACGACATCGTAATGGAGCAGGTCGTGCGTGAAGCGGCGGATGTTGTGTTTGAGCAGTTCGACGCGTTCCTCGACGCTCATCTCGGCCAGCTGCTCGGCGGACAACCCCGCCAGTTCGCGACCGGCTTTGTGCAATGCGTCGAGCTTTTGCTGCTGTTGAACCAATGCCGTCACGTCGTGGGCCAGGCTGATAAGCTGGCTGACCTTGCCGGTGGTGTCGCAAACCGGCGTGACGTTGAGTTCCAGGTAAAGGTTATCGCGACAGTGAAGGCGGGTGGTGACAGGCTTGCCGGCGAGGGCGGTGTGGAAGGGACAGTAGTCGGGGCCGAGAATGTTGGGCGAGCCAAGTGCCTCGTAGAAGGTGCGGCCTTTGACGGGGCCGCCACACCATTTTTCCAGGGCGGTGTTGGCCCAGGTAATTCGCAAGTCCGGATGCACCAGGGCGACACCGTCGCCGAGAACATCGAGAATGTAATCGGCCTGAAGGAGCGAGCCGGCCCGTTCCCAGATGGCGGGATCTTGCGGGTTGGCATAGACACCCTCGAATTGCTCGGTGCGCAAAAGAGCCAGGCCTTCGCCGACGCTCTTGGCACGCACAATGTCGCAGTCGGCTTGACAGCGTTCCAAAAACGGCCCTGAATTCATGGCAGGGCCGTCAAAAACCAAGATACGCGGCCGCTGCGACAACGCTTTCTCCGCGATGTTGTGGGTGAGGGTGCTGGTTTCAACAGTTGAATTATAGGAAAGGGATGGGAAATTCTCAAGCTGGTGCCAATGTTGGATACTGATCCGTGGGAGTGGCCGCATCTCACCTCTTCTCCACACTCAAATGCCCATGCGCCGCCCCTGGACCGGCATCGCCGTCAAAGGTGAGCCGAAGCTTGTCAACTACGCCACCCAAACCCAAGAGATTCTTGGTGGCGCTTGCCGGCACACCCGTGGTCGGCGGCGCGGCGGCCGGGTCGCCCAGAAAAAAGCAAGGAATGGCGTATTCGGTTTGATCCATGCCCACGACGCGGAGCCGCAGATAGCCGGAGCGGATTTCCAAACCTGTTGGGTCGTGAACAACTCCAAGCGCAGCCGTTCGCGGCATCGGCAAATCGAGCTGTCTGGCGCGGAATGCCGGCATGGTCGTGATTTCGGCACCAGGGTCGACGATAAAATCTAGGTCTTCCCAAGTATTATTGTTCGATTTGGCAACAACCTTCAGCTTGGCACGAAGCAGCAGATCGCCCGTCACCCAAAGAAAATCGGCTCAGTAGCGGCACCGCAAGACGCGACATTCATACCACCGTGAATGTGACACCTAGGCGCTTTTCTTTTGGCACCTTTTGAACCAACTTCCCGACCTCCTCGTCCCCTACCGCCAAGACCTCCACCCCTTCGGGCACGGAGCGGTAAGCCACGAAAATGCCTTCGTAGTAATAGGCCAGCGTCCAATCGTCGAGCGTGAGTTCCTCATAGGCGGAGTCGAAATTGGGTCCCACCTTGGCTTTCTGCTTGGCCACTTGTTCACGAATTTCCGGCGGCGGCACGACCAAGCCGTGCGGAAACTGGGCATAAGTAGCAGTGGCCTGGCCGCTCCAGGTGGGAGCGGTCGCATCATAAAACTGCGTGGACATTGCGTGTTCCTCCGAACTGCACTATAGCAGATTTTGCAGCGCATTCTCCGGCAAGGGGGGGGTGCTAAGCCGCAAGCGGCTGGGTCACTTCACCGGCCCATAACCCGGCGCCGGCTTGCCGTCGTCCGTCAAATGCCCCGTAGCCCACAGCAAGCCGCGTGTCATCAGCGTCATGCAGCGGTCATCGTTGATCGTCTCGTTGTTGTGTCCCAGCGTCGTGCCGAAGACCTTGGCTTTGCCGTTATAAATGTTGGTCCAGGTGATGATCGTTTCGGACTTGCCCTGTTTGCCGCGGGTCAAGGGCTTGGCGGTGTCCAGCAGTTTGCCGCTGAAGTTGTTGTAAAGCTCCTCGTTTTTGGTTTTCCAGTTTTCCAGGCCCATGGTGATCGGATTATTGGCGTCCACGTAAGTAACGTCAATGGGCTGCTGGGCGCCGTGGCCGGTGGTGACCAGGCCGGTAAACTCGAACCAGGGCGTTGGCTTGGCGCCCTTGGTGTTCCAGCCGTCGGTGCGGTAAGAGTGCATGGCGCAGTGCAGCACCAATCCCGGCAGGCCCTGGCGATGCGGTTCAAGAATGCGTTCGATCATCTTCAGATCCTTGACGTCGGCGCAGCATTCGTCGTGGACAATCACGTCGAATCCGGCGGCCCAATTGGGATTGTTGTAAACCGGATTCACCTTTTTGGTGCCCGTGTCTTTCTCGTAAGCAATCGTGAATTCGACATTGGCGCGAGCGGAAATGCCCTTGGCGATGATGTCTTTTTGTTTGCCGTAATCGTGGCAGCAACCGCCAATGACCAGCAGGGCCTTGATCGGTTTGACGGCAGGTTGCGCCGGCACGGGGGTCGCCTTTTTATCTTGGCCTTCGCTCGGCGCCAAAGTGATCAGCAACACGGTGAGTGCCAGTCCGGCAAGAAGCATGATACGCATAGAGAGTCTCCAGATGATGGACAATGCAGCGACGAACCCACGCCAGCCGATGGCCGACTGCCGTGTCGTCCCTTATAAACCATCTCCGGGGGAAGTCAAGCGCGTGGCTGCAAGTCAATTCACCTGGGGAACGATCATGCGACAATTCATTCTGCTTCCGATGTTAATCGCCGTGGGATTATTGCCCGCGCTGCCAATTGCCGCGGAGCAACCGATACCGGGCAAAA